>JAYVNK010000081.1:0-6502 GCA_043758475.1 Comamonadaceae bacterium
TGGTCATGGCCCGAGTACGCCTTGGGCACCGCATTCGTGCCGTCATTGCAGACCTTCAGGCACGACTCTTTGGTGCTGTTCGAGTCGTCATCGTGGCCGACAGGGGCACTCTGATGACCAAGCAACTCCGCCGACGCATGGCTCGCCATTGCCGTTGACCCCTTCGCCGCCCTGGAGTGCGATTCAGGCGTTTCGAGGAAGCAGGCATTTGCGACCCCTGAGGTCAACGCGAACGGCCACACCAGCAGCATCGCGAATGCGGTGGTGCGCTTGGTGCGGGTGTCAGCGAAAAACTTCATGGTGTACGATCAATTATTCAATCTCATGTTAGGTCGGAGCCGCAGGCCACGCATTGATCTAAATCAAAGAATGCGTCGAGCATTAACGGAAAATCTGCGAGTGCCAACGGCTACGACGCCTTTATTTGCGGGCTTCGCCGCCCGAGACCAGCCGTCTGTGCGTTACCGAACATAGGCTGCCGTTTTTTGGTTAATATCAGGTTGCAACGCAGGTCCTATCACTATTGCCACTGCGTCAACCCCACCACCCTTGGTCCCCAAACAATCATTGAGCGCCGTCTTCTCATCACCGCAGTTCGAGGCACGCCCCAGCACCATCGACGTGCAGGGCCAACCAGGCGGATGCCATGCCCGCGCAAAAGTCAGGCCGCAACTGTCGCGTGTAACCAAAATCCAGGAGCCCCAGTTGACCATCGGGCATTTAGAGGTAGTTGCCCGGATGCGGATCTGCCTGCAAACGGTTCAGCGCAAACGTGCCGTGCATGAACGTGTCGAACAGCAACTGGCCAAAGTGATCGCGCTGGGCCTGGCTGGGCTGGGTGCGTCGCCATTCATCCAGGTGCAGGCCGTGCAGGCGCTGCATGGTGAGCACACGCGGGCTGATCAGCGCCATGACGGGTTGCGGGACCACCAGACCCCGCATTGCGTCTGTTCTTTCGCCCGACCCCATGAGCTGCTGCCCAATGCTTGCCCCAGGCTGGCGGCGGCAAAGGCGTGTGGTTCAAACTGGCCGAACAGTTCCTGCGGCGATTGTTTGAATTCCTGGCGCAGCAGCTGGATGACCAGCGCGCGGTTCAGGGGTGTGACCTGGTAGTGCGCCCGGGCCAGCTCGGCGCGCATGGCGTCGGGTAAAAAGCCCAGCTCCATGCTGAGCAATTGCGAGGCTTTGAGCGCCGTGCCTTTGAGCTGGTTGAGCGCGCTAAATAGTATGCGTCCCAGCCGGGCCTCATGGGCTGTGCGTGCGCATTCCTGCTCTGCTTCAGACCGGGCCAGGCCCTGCGTCTTGTGGCTCAGGTGCGCTACCCCCGCACGCGCCACGGCGACACTGGCGATGGCACTGCGCGTAAGGCGGCTGGTGCGCGGGGCCCGGGTGGCGGCAGGCGGGTCAGGCGGAATTTGCTTCGTCACGCTTGAACTCACGCAATGCGCTGGCCTTGGGTCAGCACCTGCGCCAACATCAGCGGTACGATGCGTTTGTGCACCGGCCCCACCACGCTCATGTAGATATGGCCGAGGGTGTTGTGGATATGCACCACGGAGCTGAGTGACACCATGGGCAAGCCCCCCACGTTGTGTTTTAGCACCGACACCTGCACCCGCAAATGTTTGTCGTCGTCGCCGAGGATGACTTCATTCGGTTCGACATGCCTCAGGGTGAAGATGCCCACGCGGTCGCCGATTTCGCAAGCGCTGGCAGGTTTGGCTGGCTGGCGGGCTTTCATCGCGCCCAAGTGCTTGAGCCCGACCAGCCGCACCGCCTGGTTGCGCAGGGACATCAGTGCGTTCATCCAGCCGGGGGTGCGCGCCGTGAGTGCAAGGTAGGTGTCGAATGCGTCAAGGTGTGGCCAGGCGTCGGCCATGCGGTAGCAGTCGGCAAAGTGGGAACCGGGCACGGTCTGGATGATGCGGCTACCCTCGGGCAGGGCGCACGCAATGATGGTGCAGTCTGAGCAGGTCATTGTCGTTTTCCCTTGCGCGGCGTTGCGCCCGGTTTTTTCGACGCTGCTTTGTCAGATCGCGTCTTGGCGGCCTGTGCGCTGCCTGCAGTCGCCCTGCGCGCCAGCGCCAGCATATCCATCAGCCCCGAGCCGTCGTGCATTAGGCGGGCCAGCTGGCTGCGCACCACAAAGCCGCCCAGCGCCAGCAATTTGTCAACCAGCCCGCTCTTCAGGGCCAGCACCAGCACGCCCAGACTCAAATCCACCATCTGCGTGGTGTTGCCTAAAGTCTCGGACTCGTCGCGCAGCCAGTAGGCGATCACCGCCATCACATAGTCGGCCAACAGCGTCGACAGGCTGGGCTTGAAGCCGCAGGGCACGATCTCGCCCGCGTTCTCGGCCTGCACCAGCATGGCGGCAAAGGCCTGCTTGAGCACCGCCTTGCCCGGCATGCCGTCGCCCAACAGCAGCATCGGGTTGCGCTGCATCAGCTTCCTGGCCATGGCAACAAACTCGCGGTCGGCCAGCAAAATTTCAAGCAGGCTGTCAATCAGCAGTTGCATCTGCTCTTGCAGGCTGAAGGCGGACTGGTCTTCTGTTTTGGAAGCGAGCTTCAGCGCATCGCCCGCCGCCTGCTCAAAGTAGGCCAGCACCAGTTTTTCCTTGGTGGGGAAGTATTTGTAAATAGTCGCATCCCCCAGATTGGCCGCGCGGGCAATCTGTTTCATGGTGGTGCCTTCGAACCCGTGCTGGGTCATCAGGTCGACTGCCGCGCGGATGATGAGCCTGTGGCTTTGGGCTTGCTGGGATTTCGTGGTGCGCATAAATAATACTTACTTTCCTTTATTTTACTAAAAAATAAAATTATAATAAAGTAACAATTATTTAAGCTAGAAAAACCTGCATGAATACGTCGCTGACCTTGCCTCCCGGACAGCGTGACACGCCAGACTTTCCCCGCTTTGGCTTGACGCCGTTTGCGGTCCGTTTCCCCACGGTCACTGACGCCATTCACCTCCAGATTGGCGGTGATGTGGAGACGACGGTTGACGTGGGCAGTGCGCTGACAAGCGCGGCGCGCGTCGAGCAGTGCTCTGATCTCCATTGCGTCACGACCTGGACGAGCAGAAATCTGCATTGGAGCGGTATCCGATTCTCAGATTTCTACAGCCAAATCGTCCTGCCCCAGGCCCAACCTGCTGCAGGTGCTGCGTTTGTCGTGCTGCGCGGCCAGGACGGGGCCCGCACCAGCCTGCCACTGCAAGACCTGCTGGCACCCGATGTGCTGCTGGCTGACCGGCTCAACGGCCACCCGCTGTCCGTCGCGCATGGCGCGCCGCTGCGCCTGGTGGCACCGGCTCACTACGGCTACAAAAGCGTCAAGCACCTGAGCCGCATTGAGTTTTGGCAGAGCAACGCCAATTACCGGCCCATGGCGCTGCGCGTCATGGTGCATCCTAGGGCCAGGGTGGCGTTGGAAGAGCGCGGGCAGTGGGTGCCGGGCTGGCTGCTGCGCTACCTGTACCGCCCGCTGATTCAGCCCACAGCGAGGCGTTTTGAATCGGCCATGGAGCACTATTTTGATTTCGGGAGCCAAAAAGCGCGATTTTGATGCTTAAATCGGGCTGTAGCCCCTGTCCAGAATGAATATGTATCTATATAATAGATAGCAAATAGAAGTTTGGGATCGTTTCGCTTACGTAACACCTTAATCGCGCCTCCAAGGCGCCCATGCGTGGGATCGGGTGCTGCGCTACCCGCGTGTTTTAGCTCGTCACTCAAGCAGCAGACATCATTTTTATCGTCAAAAAGCGACAATCGCTAAACGGCTAGAATGATATGTCATCGCTAATCGTCATCATTTATCATGCGTACCATCATTGATCTTGAAGACAAGCAAGCAAGCCGTCTTGACGCTTGGGCAAAAGCTGAAAAAGTGAGCCGGGCCGAAGCTGTGCGCCGCGCGGTTAACCAAATGCTGGAGCGATCTGCAGCAACGAAAGGCACGGGGTTTGGCCTATGGGCCCAAGGCGCTGTTCCGGGCACGAGGGTGCCGCCAGAGCGCGACGGGCTGGTGTTGCAGCGCGCCCTGCGTGACGAGTGGCCGGAATGACGTGTGGCTGAAACACGGGCGGTTGCAAACATGATTGCCCTTTTTGACTCCAACATCGTCATCGACTACTTAAACGGCATACCTCAAGCCGCAGCAGAGCTGGCGCAATACAAACAGGCTTACATCAGCCCCATCACCTGGGTAGAAGCGCAAGTTAAAGCGCCGCCAGGGCTGGAAGACGCCACACGCGAAGCGATCAACGCGAACTTCAAACGCATTGAACTGGACGAAGGCACCCTGCTGGAAAGCTTGAACCTGCGCCGCACCCACCGACTGAAACTACCCGACGCAATGATCTGGGCCAGCGCCCGCGTCAACGGCTGGCAACTGGTCACGCGCAATAGCAAGGACTTTCCACCAGAGTGGGCTGGGATACGGCTGCCTTATGTGATTTGAGGGTGTTAAGGACCCTCTGCATAACTCCTCGCGGCCCGTGGTAGGCCGGGCTCGGGCGGCTACATTGACATGACGGGCGTTGAATTTCTTGCCAATAGCGGTGCTATTGGCTGCAAATTCCGCCTTGCAGTCCATCCCGATCCGGCCTACTCGGACTCGCGATGAGTTATGCAGAGGGTCCTAAAACGAATTGATTGCGGATGGGCGGCGATTACTCCGATTACTCCGAGTGTGCCGACTACTTTGATGGCGGAGTACGCAGCTCAACGCCCCATCATGCAAGCCACTCAGGAATACAAACGCGGTGGCGGGGCGTCGTGCTGACACCAACAATGTAGGGAATCCAAAGCGCCGACGTCAAAATGGCCGACAGTACGAGCCAAAAAAGTTCTGTAGTCATCTGCGATCCTCAGCCGAAATTCAATGCTTCGCCGGTTTCGAGCAGTGACTTGAGGCTCGCCATGATCTTGACCCAACCGTCTTTAACGCCCTCTTGCCCGGCAGGAATTTCAAAGTGCATGACGGTCAGCTTGGTTACCTTGCCCATTGCCGTTATTTCATAGGCAATGCGCGAATGCTTGGCGTTTGGCCCCATCCAGCCCGGCTGGAAAGTCATCTCCAGGCGCGTCGGCGGATCGGCGTCAATCACGGTTCCGGACAATATCGGATGGCCATCCGGTGTTAGATACTCGTAAGGCGTGTTCGCCTGCATAGACCCGTGAATGGCGGCGCCGGCGATGTAGTAGAGCTTTGACAGGTCGGCGCTGGTTAACGCTTCCCAAAGTCGTTCTGGCGTTGTGCGAATGTAAGTTTCCAGCATGTAATCGGGCTTCGTCTTTTCGGGCATGGCAGTGTTCCTTTCAAGAACGGTTTTGAGGTCCAGGATGGCGCGCGCGAGTGGCTGCTGGGTGAGCGGCTCGATCCAGCGGTCTACGAGCTGCTGTAGTGGCACCGCATTGAGGTAGTGGTACTTGAAACGGCCGTCCCTGCGTGTGATGATCAGATTGGCTGCTTCAAGCAGCTTCAGGTGTTTCATCACGCCGAATCGCGACAGCCCCGTTGTGGATTCAAGTTCGGTGAGCGTCTGACCATCGCGCCTTCGCAATTGGTCCAGAAACATACGCCGTGTTTCATCGCTAAGGGCTTTGAAAATTGAATCCACGACTCAAGTATAAGTTACTAATTGGTAACGTGTCAATTGGGTCACATAAAGGTAACTTTGAACGTATGATTCAACGATGCTGAGGTAAGCGAAGCGAAGGTTGCGCAGAGCTTGCACAGCTGAAGAAACGCCGAGATACCGTTCAGGAGCCCCCAGCATGATCACCCTTGAATTCCTCATTACGTCACTGATCGTCGTCCTTATCCCCGGGCCGGGGGTGGTGCTCACGGTTTCCAGCGGCATCATTCATGGCAGCCAGGCCAGTGTGTTCACGGCCATCGGATGCACGGCGGGGATCGTGCCGCATCTGCTGGCCACGGTGCTGGGGCTGGCGGCCGTGCTGCACACCAGCGCGGTGGCGTTTCAGGTGCTCAAGTTTGCGGGCGTGGCCTATCTTTTCTACATCGCATTTGCGACCTGGCGAGACAAGTCGGCGTTTGCGTTGGGGGGTGATTCGGCTGATGCGGCCAACGCTTCCTCAGCCGCAGCACCTACGGATTCTGCGGGTTCGGCGGGTTCGACGGACCGGGGCAGTTCACGCCGCCGCGCCACCAGTCTGATGACCAAGGCGTTTTTGGTGAACATTCTCAACCCGAAGTTGACGATTTTCTTCCTGGCGTTTCTGCCGCAGTTTGTGGCGCCCAACGCCGCGTCGCCGCTGGCGCAACTGCTGCTGCTCAGCAGCATTTT
Source organism: Comamonadaceae bacterium (assembly GCA_043758475.1). Taxonomy (GTDB): domain Bacteria; phylum Pseudomonadota; class Gammaproteobacteria; order Burkholderiales; family Burkholderiaceae_C; genus JANYCG01. The sequence continues at coordinate 6,319 of JAYVNK010000081.1, forward strand.
CATGGCGATGACCTTTGCCGTGTTTGTGGTTTACGGCTTTCTGGCCCACGCGTTTCGCAAAGCGGTGGTTGAATCGCCGCGCGTGCAATCGTGGCTGCGGCGCAGTTTTGCGGCGGCCTTTGCGGGTCTGGGAGTCAATTTGGCCCTTTCAGACAGGTAATTTTAGTAAAATGTGCCTGTAGCC
>JAYVNK010000082.1:0-6500 GCA_043758475.1 Comamonadaceae bacterium
GACGCCGCCACGCTTGATTTGATCCAGCGCGCATCACGCGGCGGCGCATTGTCCAAAGCCATGGGCAAGCGCGCGTTCTACCAGCAGATCGGCATGACGCAGGACGACGCCTACGCCTTCGCCGCCGGCGTCATGGCCGACGCCACCATCACCCCCGACGCGCAGGAAGGCTTCAACGCGTTTCTTCAGAAGCGTTTGCCGCATTTTGTGCAGGTGCCTGGGCGGTCTTGATGGTTGGCTGTCGGCGAAATATAAAAAAGCCGTGGCGACGGTTCGACATGCCTTCAAATTGGGTGTCTTCAAATTAGGTTAACGGACGGTCCACAGGCAGTTAAGATCAGGTGATGACCAACGCTGCCCAACAACTGCTCACCGCATTTGGCACGCTCCCGCGCAAGGCGCAAAAGGAGGTGCTGGTCAGCCTTCTGCGCCTGCCAATTGAAGCGACCTACACGGTGCCCAGCAATGACCAGCTTCGACGCGCTGCTGAAGCTGTGTTCCTGGAGCTTGACCGCCGCGAGGCGCCGAATTGAAAGCCCCGCCACGCGGCGAGGTGTGGCTGGTTGATCTGGGAATGACTGCAAAAGTACGGCCCTGCCTTGTGCTCAGCGTCCCGGCAGCCGACGATAGTCGGTCAATCGTCACGCTCGTGCCGCATACGACAAGTGTGCGTGGGTCCAGTTTTGAAGTCGTCATGCCGGTTCGATTTCTCAAGCCAGGTGCATTCGATGCGCAAGGTTTGGTGACTGTTCCCATCGCGTGGCTCGTTCGCAAAGTCGGAAGTCTGAGCCTTGCTCAAATGCAGCACATTGAGGTCGCTGTCTGTAGCTGGCTTGGGATGGAACCATCGGCCTGAAATACTGAGTTGATTGATTGCCCCACATTGCGTGGGGTAGCTGGGAGGCTTTGGACACGTGTACCGGCACGCTGACCTGGCAGGCGGGGCCTGGTTCGCGCGTTGGGCGTCCATGAAACTGCTTTTTGCGGTTTTCGACAGTAAAATTAGCCTATAGCCCTCGTCCACATTGCATAGTAACATATGATTATTATAGCAAATCAAGTTTTACGAAAAATCACCACATGCTGCCACGGCAGCGTGCTGGCGGTGCGCTCATAAACCAGCGCGTGCTGCGCGGCCTCTTTGCGCACCTGGGATTCGGTCATCTTGTGCAGCGCCTTGATGGGCACGCGGGCGTCTTCTGCCCGGTACTCTACAAACACCACGCGGCCACCGGGCTTGATGGCGCGCACCAGGCTTTGCATGACCTCAAACGGAAATTCCAGCTCGTGGTACACATCGACCATGATGGCCAGGTCGACGCTGCCGTCTGCCAGCTTGACGTTGTCTACCGCGCCCAGCACCGGCTTGATATTGGCCAGCCCGGCTTTTTTGGCCAGCTCGGTCAGCATCTGGATCATCTCGGGCTGCACGTCCACCGCCAGCACCTGGCCGCTTGCACCCACCAGCGGGGCCATGCGCCGCGCGTAGTAGCCGGTGCCAGCGCCCACGTCGGCTACCGTCATGCCGGGTTTGAGGCCCAGCTCGCGCAGCAGCAGGTCGCCCCGCTCTTCCTGCTGGCGCTCGTCGCGCTCCAGCCAGGCTGCGCCCTGCCAGCCCATCACGCCCGCAATTTCGCGGCCCATGTAGACCTTGCCAATGCCGTCGGCGCTGGGCGCGGTGCTGCGGTACCTGTTGGCCGTTGGGGGGTTGGCCTGTGGCGGGTTGGATGGCGGTGGACTGTCCTGCGCTGGCGTTTTTTGGGCCAGGGCCACCGTGCCCGCCATGAGGCTGGCGCACGCTACCCAGGGCGCGGCCAGCCAGCGGCAGACGGTGCGGCGTTGTGTTGGGCAGGCGGCGTGCGCAGTGTGTGTAGAGTTCATGTGTAACAAAAAAACAGCCTTTGAGTTTCAGGTTTGCGCCAGCTTTACCTTGGCAAGGTCATCATCAGGGCTGTGCCCCGCGTTATACAGGGGCCAGGAAAGCGCCGGTCTATTCTTTGTGCCGAGGAATCAGACTGCGCTTGCCTGAAAGCACCCTTGCCCAACATCAGGAGCATTGCCCATGAAATTTTCAACCTTAACCTGCATTGCCGCAGTCTGTGCCACGGCTGCCCTGGGTGGCTGTGTGGTGGCACCCATCCCGGTGCAACCAGCCTACGGTGGCCCCGTCTATGTCACGCCACCGGGCGTGGTCTATGTCGCGCCCAGCTATGTCATCCCAGGACCGGGCTATGCCTGGCAGTACCACGGCCGCTATGGCTGGGGCTGGCGCCACGCAAACCTCGGCTGGCACCGTGGCTGGCGGTAAACCGCGTTTTAGGGGGTAAAACAGACCCCTGGCCCCCGTCCACGTTGCCTAAGCAGCTATTAAATTAGAAGTATCTGGATACGGCGCAGATTGAATTGGAGTGCGCCTTATTTGGCAGGCCGGTGCAGCGCGCAGAGCTTGTTGCCATCCGGGTCACGCAGATACGCCAGGTACAGCCTGCCCACCGAGCCATCGCGCCAGCCCGGAGGCTCTTCGCAGGTCCTGCCGCCGTTGGCCACGCCAGCCGCATGCCATGCGTCGCCCTGCTCGGGCGTCTGCACGGTAAACCCAAGGGTGCTGCCATTGCCGTGCGTTGCGGGCTCGCCATTGATCGGCGTGGTAATCCCGAACGTCCCCGTGGGGCTGCGGTAGAAATACCGGTCCTTGTTGGCAACCCCGGGGCTGATGCCCAGCGTGCCGAGCAGCGCATCGTAAAACTTCTTTGAGGCCTCCAAATTGTTAACACCTAGCATGACGTGACTGAACATTGTTGTCTCCGTTAGGCCCCATGATGGAGCAAGTTATCGGGCGGGGTCGCCCTGCAAACACAGGCCGCGCAGAAGCCGGTGCGCGGCGTCATCCAAATCCACCGGCAACTGCTGCCTGGCGGACAGGTAGTGGATGGTAAACACTTCCAGATAGGCGGCCAGCACGGCGGCCGCATGTGCCTCGCCCGCCAACGCCAGGCACGCGGCAGCCACTTCTGACGTGCACAGGTGGTCATCGCGTGTCGAGCGCCGCAGCCGGTAAGTGGAGGGTTGCCCGGCTTGCAGGCTGAGCACCGGCAAATGATTGAGGTACGGGCTCTTGCGAAACATTTTGCGCGCCTCGGGCCAAGTGGCGTCCAGCAACACAAACAGCGGTTTTCTTTCGGCGTAGTCATGGACTGGAATCCCGTTGCCGATCACGTTGACCATGTCACCGGTCGCATGGCTGGGCAGCGAGGTACCCACGTCGGTCACCACCCGCTCAGCCGCCACAAACTCCCCCGGAAACACCACATAAGGTTGCCACTTCGGGTCGACCAGAAGGGCCAGCAGCTCAGGGGCCGCTGAAGTGCGCGCCCAGCCAAAGGCCCAGGTATCAGCCACCACATCGGCAATCAGCCAGCCGGTGTTGCTGGGCTTGAGTGGCTCGATATCGGCCATGATCAGGCACATGCCCGCGCGCGTGGGCACGGCCGGGCGCAGCGCACACAGGCAGTGGCTGAGGATCAGCCTGCACCCCATGCAGCGCTCGCCTTTTGGGCCGCCACGGGCAAGAAAGGGTTTGGCGCTGCGTGCTAAACGCGCGGCGCGCAGCCTGGATACGGCATGGGCCCTGCGGATTTCATCAAGGTTCATTTAATTTCATAACGCAGATTTGGACTTTATCCATTAATCGCTGCCGCTGGTAATTTGGTCTCGCCAGAGGGTGAACGGCAAGGGTGAACGGCAATTGACGTTGCCGCTCAATCGCCCTAAGCTCAAACGGATTTCGCTGATTTGCCCTTTCTTGTTTCTGCTCAAATCCATGAACCTGTTTTCTCGCTCCAAAATTTTGACCTGGGCTGCAACCCTTGCCGTCGCCCTGTCCTGCACCGCTGCCAATGCGCAGGCCTGGCCCGCCAAACCCATCAAATGGATCGTGCCCTACACGCCGGGCGGCATCACCGACAACGCAACGCGCATGGTGCTGCAAAAAGTGCAGGAGCAGACCGGCTGGACCATTCTGGTGGAGAACCGGCCGGGTGCCAACTCGCTGCTGGGCGCAGACCTGGTGGCCAAATCTGCCCCTGACGGCTACACCATGCTCACCGTCATCGCGGCGCATGCGGCCAACGCCACGCTGTACGCGGGGCGCATTCCGTACGACCCGGTGAAGAGCTTTGCGCCGGTCTCGCTGGTGGGCATCGCGCCGTTGATCATGACCGCCAGCAACAGCTTTGCGCCCAAAGACATGAAGGAGTTTGTCGCGTACGCCAAAGCCAACCCCGGCAAGGTGTCGTTCGGCTCCTCAGGCGTGGGCGCAGCGGCGCACCTGACCACCGAACTCTTCAAGCAAACGATTGGCGCGGACATGGTGCACATCCCTTACAAGGGCACGGCACCGGCGTTGCAAGATTTGATGGGCGGCAGCATCCAGATTCTGGTCGACACCCCCAGCGCGTTGATGCCTCATGTGCGCGGCAGCAAGATCAAGGCGCTGGGCATGTTCTCGGCCAAGCGCTTGCCCAGCGCGCCCGAGGTGCCCACGGTGGGTGAAGCGGGCGGCCCGGCGTTGGAGTCGTCCACCTGGGTGCTGTTTCTGGCCCCCGCAGGCGTGCCGCGCGACATCGTCACCCGCCTGAATGCCGAGGTCGCCAAAGCCGTCAACTCGCCCGACATCAAAGCCAAATTCGAAGCCCTCGGCATCGAACCGGTCGGTAATTCCCCCGAAGCCGCCGCGAAGTTTCTGGATGAGGAAATCGCGAAATGGGCCAAGGTGATTGGGACGGCGGGGGTGAAGGCGGAGTAGGGAATGGGTCGTGAATTGTCCCGCTTGCTTTACCCGAGTCGGGGATAGCCGACGCATGACGAAGAAATTAAAATCGCTGCTGGGACAGAACAGCAAATTGTGATTTTCCGCCGGGTTTTGTGCTATTTTTAATGGAGCACACTATACATACCTAACGTGGGCCAACCCCGCTTATTCTTGGTGGTTTTGCCATTTTATGTTGCAAAGTTTTGAATGGTAGATTATGCAGACCTTGCAGCCACAGCCCTTCACGACGCCCTGTGCCTCACGTGCGTCGGCTATTGCTTGACCGCACGAGAAAATCGATGCAGAATCAATTAGCGCATTTCGCGCCCTGGAGAGTAACGATGAAGAGAGCTACTGCCGTTTTTGCCCTGTCTGGGACCATGCTGTTTGGGCTCGGACTTGCGACAGGTCTGACTGCGCAGATATTGACGGACTCACCGCAGCGAAACGAACAGAAGCGAACCGACCTTACTGGTGCACCCAATATGGAGGTCATTGCCTCGATTGTCGAGATTAAGCCCGGCGAGAGCAGCAACCTTCACGTCCATCACGGCGTTGAAGCGTTCCATGTCCTTCAAGGAGCATCCATTCAGGCGCCAGGACAAGCGCCGTCTGTTCTTCCCACCGGTCTGACCTCGTTGAACCTCAGAGATGTCAAGCACGGCGGATTCAAGGTTCTCGGCGATACCCCGTTGAAGTTGCTCACGGTGCATATCGTTGATAAGGACAAACCGCTTTACGACTATGTGAAATGAGTCGGGCTTCAGTTCCTGAGCCGCTAGAGCGAGGAAAAACTAATCGATCAATCGAGCGGACATCCTCCCGCAGGCTTTGCCTGCCTACGGCTGCCGCTCATGTCAAACATTAGCGATCCAGTCGGCCGCGCCCGGACTCCGAGCCCTCAAGGAACCGATCCGCAGCACCGCTTCACCACAAAGCATCCCAACTGTGTCCTGACTCAATCGGAGATCAATATGTCGAATGCAATGGAGCCAAAGCACTTCCAGCCAGGAGAAGGCAAGACGTTCAAGATCGGCCGGATGACCATGACATTCAAGACAACCGCCCGCGAGAATTGGAACGCGTACACCGTGTGTGAAGCAATTGAACCTCCCGAGTCCGGCGCCGGCTACCACCGACATCCGACCTACGACGAGACCTTTATCATTTTGGAAGGGCACTACGACTTCCGCCTCGATGGAAACGTGTTGAAGCTTGGCCCGGGCGACGTGGTATTCGTTCCGCGTGGAACCGCCCACGGCTTCGTAAGCACAGGGCCCGAAGTAGGTCGTCAAATCATCATCAGTTCGCCCGGAGGCGTCTTCGACGCCATGGTCGCTGAAGTCACGATGCTTGATACAGGAGGCCCTACACGCCCCGCATCAGATGACGCCAAGGCTATCGCAACGAAGTACGGGATCGAGTTTTTGCCTTCGTAAGCGAAGCCAGGCCGTCGGCGGCAAGCCTCAGCGCATGACGCCTAATCGGGTAGCCGGAGGTTTCTAGCCTCCAGCCCCCACACCACCCACCGTGCGGGTCCGCAGTGGGCGGTTCAACAAGTTGGCTCGCTCGACGAAGTTTTCCTCTCTCCTACACCGTATAGCCCTGGGCCTTGCACCACAGGTCTTTCACGCTGAACAATCCTTGTGCCTTCAACCACGCATTGGATAGGGCCTGCTGCACTGCCGGG
>JAYVNK010000083.1:0-6472 GCA_043758475.1 Comamonadaceae bacterium
TAGGGCAGTTTTTTGATAATAAAGTCGGTCATGTAAAGTTCACCTTCAGGGTTGACTCTACATGGGGGCTAAGTGCTTGATTTCAATGGGGAATTATGAGAATTCGATGGGATTCGTCACGGATTCAGGAACATAAGCAAAAGCATGGTTTAAAAGATTCTGACAAATGGCCCCAGTGCGCCAGGGCGGCGATGTGTGCAGTCTTGAGAATTTATGACGGCCGCGTGCTTGGGGTAACTACCCATGCGCACGGGGTGGTCGGGCGCGGATTGAGCGTGGCCAGGCGCGGTTCAGCCTTGCGGTGCGGCAGCCTTGGCGCGTCCGCCAAAAATGGCAGTCCCCACGCGCACCATCGTGCTACCCGCGTGGATGGCGGCCTCCAGGTCGCCGGTCATGCCCATGGACAGCGTGTCGAAACAGGTGAACAGCGGCGGTGCGGGTCCCTGTCTGAGGGCCGACGTGATCGCCGCCGCAGGCCCTGGCGCGGCCCCGAATGCTGCAAGCCGCCTGTTTTCCGATAAAATATGGTCAAATAGGGCTCTAGCCCTCGTCAGTACTGTACAGTCAGCTACAAAATCATGAGCAGGCTCGGGAATGCACATTAAGCCGCGCAACGCCAGCCGTGGCAAGCCAGCCACCGCGTGGGCCAACGCCATGGCCTCTTCGGGCAGCACACCGGCCTTGGTTGGCCCGCCGTCAATGTTGACCTGAACGCAGACCTGCAACGGCGGCAGGTGCGCAGGCCGTTGCTCACTCAGGCGCTGCGCGATTTTGAGGCGGTCCACCGTGTGCGCCCAGTCAAAGTTTTCAGCCACCAGGCGGGTTTTGTTGCTCTGGATGGGGCCGATGCAGTGCCATTGCGCAGGGCGGGAGAGGGGCCCCGCTTGCGGGGATGAAGCGCCGCAGTGCAGAGCCTCGGCAGGTGCGACCGCGCAGGCGCTTCCCCGATTCGGCCAGCCGGGCTCGGCATTCGCTGGCCTTTCGTCTGGCCGAATCACCCCCGAGGAATGGCGAGAAGACGCCAGCCGTAGGCACGCGTCTTCCCATTGACGAACGAGACGAATCTTCTCCACCGCCTCCTGAATATAGTTCTCCCCAAACGCCGTTTGCCCCGCTGCAATCGCCTCTTGCACCGCATCTGCCCCAAAGGTTTTTGACACCGCCAGCAGCGTGACTTCTTTCACATCCCGGCCCGCTGCTTTGCAGGCCGCCGCGATTCGGGCGTGCACGCACTGGAGATTGGAAGAAATCATGGTCATAATCACCTGAAGCGTACCAAATCATCGAGGGATCTGTGGACATCACCCAATTACTGGCCTTCAGCGTCAAAAACAAGGCTTCGGACTTGCACCTGTCATCGGGCCTGCCGCCGATGATCCGCGTCCATGGCGACGTGCGGCGCATCAACGTGGAAGCGCTGGACCACAAGGCCGTGCACGCCATGGTGTATGACATCATGAACGACACGCAGCGCAAAAATTACGAAGAGTTTCTGGAGATCGACTTCTCGTTTGAGATCGAAGGCCTGGCGCGCTTTCGGGTCAATGCCTTCAACCACAACCGTGGGGCGGGGGCGGTTTTCCGGACCATTCCGAGCAAGATTTTGTCGCTGGAACAGCTTAACGCGCCCAAGATTTTTAGCGACCTGGCCTTGAAGCCGCGCGGCATGGTGCTGGTCACCGGCCCCACGGGCTCGGGCAAATCCACCACGCTGGCGGCAATGGTCAATTACCTCAACGAGACCGAATACGGCCACATTCTGACGGTGGAAGACCCGATTGAATTTGTGCACGAGTCCAAAAAATGCCTGGTCAACCAGCGCGAAGTGGGTCCCCATACGCTCAGTTTTGCTGCTGCGCTGCGCTCGGCCCTGCGCGAAGACCCGGACTGCATTCTCGTGGGCGAGATGCGCGACCTGGAAACCATCCGCCTGGCCATGACGGCAGCCGAGACCGGCCATCTGGTGTTTGGCACGCTGCACACGTCCAGCGCGGCCAAGACCATTGACCGGATCATTGACGTGTTTCCGGCCGAAGAAAAGGAAATGGTGCGTGCCATGCTGTCGGAGTCCCTGCAGGCGGTAATCTCGCAAACGCTGTGCAAGACCAAAGACGGCTCGGGCCGCGTGGCCGCGCACGAGATCATGCTGGGCACCAGCGCCATCCGCAACCTGATCCGCGAGGCCAAAGTGGCGCAGATGTACTCCAGCATCCAGACTGGCAACAGCGTGGGCATGCAGACGCTGGACCAGAACCTGACCGACCTGGTTAAACGCAACATCATCAGCGCGGCAGAAGCGCGTTCCAAAGCCAAGATTCCTGAAAACTTCCCCGGCTGAATTCAGCCACGACTTTATCCAGCCATGTTTATGGAGCGAATGATGAAAGGACTTTTTGGACAGCGCCGCCAGAAACCCGAATTGGCCGTGGAAGAAAAGCTCGATTCGAAGCTGTTCACGGCGGCATTCTCGGGCCTGGGCGTGTCTGCCTCCCTGCTGGTGCCGTGGGAGGCGCGCGCGGTTGAGGTGGATGCAAAGCGCCTGGATGCAGAGGGCGGCAACAAGATGCTGCAAAGTCTGTGGGCCAAAGACAAATACATGAGCCTGCTGGACCAAGACGCGATCCACAGCCTGCAGCAATACTTTGACTTTGCCACCGTGCAGGCTGACCGCGACGTGATCCGCCAGGATGAATACGGCAACTTCATGCTGGTGCTGCTGTCGGGTGCCATCGCGGTGGACCGGGTGCAGCCCTGGGGCGAGCGGCTGCGTCTGGCCGAAACCCGGCCGGGCGAAATACTGGGCGAAATGTCGCTGCTGGACAGTGGCATCCGGTTTTCATCCTGCATCACCCTGAGTGAATGCGACGTTGCCATCCTCAGCGCTGAAGGGATGGATGAGATGGTGTCGACCGACCCTACGCTGGCGGCCAATTTGATCGCGCTGCTGGCCCGCAAGCTGTCACTGCGCCTGCGTGTCGTCAGTGCCCGGCTCAGCGAAGCAAAATGAAATGAAATCAGGGAGCTGAAAATCTCATGGAACGCGACCAGGCCACCAAGTTCATCAATGATCTGCTCAAGCTGATGGTGAGTCGCGGAGGCAGCGACCTGTTCATCACCGGAGACTTCCCGCCAGCGATCAAGGTTGACGGAAAAGTAACCAAGGTGTCGCCGCAGCCGCTCAACGCAGCCCACACGCTGGCCCTGGCGCGCTCCGTCATGAACGACAAGCAGGTGGCGGAGTTTGAGCGCACCAAGGAATGCAATTTCGCCATCTCGCCGCCTGGCGTGGGGCGGTTTCGTGTGAACGCCTTCATCCAGCAGGGCAAGGTGGGCATGGTGATGCGGGTGATTCCCGGCATCCTGCCAACGATTGACGGACTGGGTGTGCCACAGGTGCTCAAGGAAGTGGTGCTGTCCAAGCGCGGTCTGTGCATCATGGTGGGCGCGACGGGTTCGGGCAAATCAACCACGCTGGCCGCCATGGTGGACTGGCGCAACGAAAACTCATTCGGCCACATCATCACCATTGAAGACCCGGTGGAGTTCGTGCACATGCACAAGAACTGCGTCGTGACCCAGCGCGAAGTGGGGCTTGACACCGACAGTTGGGAAATCGCGCTCAAAAACACGCTGCGCCAGGCGCCTGACGTGATTCTGATGGGCGAAATCCGCGACCGCGAAACCATGGAGCATGCCGTGGCGTTTGCCGAAACCGGCCACCTGTGCCTGGCCACACTGCACGCCAACAGCGCCAACCAGGCGCTGGACCGCATCATCAACTTCTTCCCGGAAGAGCGGCGCTCGCAGCTACTGATGGACCTGTCGCTCAACCTCAAGGCGCTGGTGTCGCAGCGGCTGATCCCCAAGCAGGACGGCAAGGGCCGCTCGGCTGCGGTGGAGATCATGCTCAACACGCCGCTAATTTCAGACCTGATCTTCAAGGGCGATGTGTCCGAGATCAAGGAGATCATGAAGAAAAGCCGCAACCTGGGCATGCAGACGTTTGACCAGGCCCTGTTTGATGCCTATGAGGGCAACGTCATCACCTATGAAGACGCGCTGCGCAACGCAGATTCGCTCAACGACCTGCGCCTGCAGATCAAGCTCAACAGCCAGCGTGGCCGAACGCAGGATTTGAGCGCCGGCACCGAGAATTTCGCCATTGTCTAGAACTGATCAGTCCTGCCCACATGCCCAACATCAATCTAAAATCATACGAAGCCACACCATCACGCAAAGTTGCCTTTCTGGGCCTGGGTGTGATGGGGTACCCCATGGCGGGACACCTGGCACAGGCCGGCCATGAGGTCAACGTGTTCAACCGAACCTCTACTAAATCAGTAGCTTGGTATGCAGAGTACACAAGGGCTACAGGCCAAAATGACCAGAAAAATGTGTTAAATCATGCAGCAACGCCGCGCGCGGCCGTGCAGGGTGCCGACATTGTTTTCTGCTGCGTGGGCAATGATGCTGACCTGCGCAGCGTTGTCTTGGGTGAAGACTTGGGCAATGGTGCACGCGGCACCGAGGGCGCATTTGCCGGCATGAAGCCTGGCGCAATATTTGTGGACCACACCACGGCCTCAGCCAGCGTGGCGCGGGAGCTGTTTGCAGCGGCAAACGGTCTCGGTCTCGGGTTTGTGGATGCACCCGTATCGGGCGGACAGGCTGGCGCGCAAAACGGCCTGCTGACGGTGATGTGCGGCGGCGACAAGGCAGCGTTCGATGCCGTACAACCGACTGCCATGGCGTTTTCGCGCGCTTTCACCCTGCTGGGCAGCAGCGGCGCAGGACAGCTTGCCAAGATGGTGAACCAGATTTGCATTGCAGGTCTGGTGCAGGGCTTGAGCGAGGCCATTGCCTTCGGCCAGCAGGCCGGGCTGGACATGGACCAGGTGCTGGACGTGATCGGCAAGGGCGCGGCCCAAAGCTGGCAAATGGACAACCGTGGCAAGACCATGGCAGCTGGCAAGTTTGACTTTGGCTTTGCCGTGGACTGGATGCGCAAAGATTTGGGCCTCGTGCTGGACGAGGCCAAACGCAACGGTGCGCGCTTGCCAGTCACGGCGCTGGTTGACCAGTTTTACGCTGACGTGCAGCAAATGGGCGGGCAGCGCTGGGATACGTCCAGCTTGATCAAACGACTGAAGTAGCCGAAGGCTACTGTTTAGCCTCGACGGGTGCTGCTCCGGGCGCAGGCAACAACTGCTTGAGCTCGTCGTCGCCAACGGTCTCAAAAATGCGCACCACTTTGCGCACACCAGAGGTTGCGCGTGCAATCTCGGTGGCGCGGTCAGCCTCGCGCTGCGACACGCGTCCCATCAGATAGGTGGTGCCGCGCTCGGTAACCACCTTGAAGGCGTTGGCGAACAGGTCTTTGGCATCCACCATGGCGGCCTTGACTTTGCCCGTCACCAGCGAGTCAGACGAGCGCTGGGTCAAGGACGTGTTGCCCATCACGGCGAGTTCATTGACGATGGCGCGCACATTGTCAACGCGCGACACAATCTGCTCCACCAGTTGCTTGTCCTGCGCCGTAGGCACCTCGCCCGTCAAGAGCACCTGGCGGTTGTAGCTGGTGATGTTGACGTGGGCGCGGTCGACCAGGCTGTCACGGACGCGGCTGGCTGAGCGCAGTTCGATGCCTTCGTCTTCAATCTGCGCGCCCGACGTGCGGCGGTCCGTTGCCATCAAGGCCCCGACAGCAGCACCGCCAAACATCAGAGGCGCACAGGCGCTCAAGCCGGTGCCGATGCTTGCCACCATGGCCAGGCTGATCACACAGGTCCGTAAAAAACGCCGATTCTCAAAGGTCATGTTGGAGCTTCCTGTTCGCCAAGTAGTTGGGTGTCAACCGCATCGCAGATGCAGTGCAAGGTTAAAAGATGGACTTCCTGGATGCGCGCGGTGCGGTCGTGGGGCACGCAAATGTGCACGTCGGTGTCACGCAGTGCGTGCATCATCTTGCCGCCGCCACGCCCGGTCAAGGCCACGACGGTCATTTCACGCTCATGGGCAGCTTCAATGGCCGCCAGCACGTTGGCCGAGTTGCCGCTGGTGGACAGGGCCAGCAACACGTCGCCGGGCGAGCCCAGTGCACGCACCTGGCGCGAGAAAATCACGCTGAAATCGTAGTCATTGGCGATGGCCGTGAGGATGGAAGAGTCTGTCGTCAGCGCGATGGCACCCAGCTCGGGCCGCTCGCGCTCAAAGCGGCCTACAAATTCAGCGGCAAAATGCTGGGCATCGGCAGCCGACCCGCCATTGCCACAGGCCAGCACCTTGCCGCCGCTGGTCACACAGGCCAGCATGGCCTGCACGGCGGCCGCTATTGGCTTGCTGAGGGCTTGGGCCGCCTGGTATTTCAGGTCGGCACTGTCGATGAAATGTTGTTGGATGCGTTGCTCAAGCATAGGGACGATGATAACCGTGCCTTTACCTCGACTTACCTCGCCTTGCCAGCGCCCTTGCC
>JAYVNK010000084.1:0-6466 GCA_043758475.1 Comamonadaceae bacterium
ATTGATCCGCCTCATCAAACTGTAGACAGAATCCGGAACCTCAAAATGCCGCAGTTTCATTGGGAAAACTCGCTGTTTTTGGGGAGGAACTTCAGGCTAAACGCTAGGTATCAAGCCAGCTCATCCCCCGGAACAGGCGCGACACCGGGGCTGCTACTGAGCCAGTTGTCAAAGTCTTTCAGATCGCCCGCCGCGTGCCTGGCCTTGAAATAGGCCTGCGTTTTGAGGGCCGATACTTTTTCGGCAATCGCGGTCACAAAAAACTGGTTCATTGAAACGCTCTCTTCACCAGCGACTTGCCGGGCGTAGTTGAGCAGCGATTCAGGTACGCGCAGTGCATAGTTGGCCATAATTTTTTCCTTCCCAATTTCTAAAAATACTAACCGAGCGAACGCAAAAACTCACCGGGCTTTTGCAGCTTTAACTTGAAGTTGGCGGCAGCGGTAGCAAAGTCGCGTTCATTCAAAGTTACCAAGGCGTGTGCGCCGCCATTGAGCGCCGTCTCCAGCACCATCTCATCAGCCGGGTCGCGGGTTTGAGGTCGCCAAAGGTAGTGCAGATGCACAGGCGTGGCCCGCAAACAAAAAGCATCCAGAAATTTGACCCCTGACTCGGCGGTGCGGCTACCAGCGGCTAGCTGTTCAGGGCGGGACAAAACGGCTTCGTACTCCAGCATCAGCGGCACAGATACCAGCGCTACAAAACGACGCTCCCGCAACGCTTGCAACAACGCAAACGATGCCCCCAAGCCGCTGCGAGCCGCCGCTACCAATACATTGGTGTCGAGCACGGCGCGCGGCACGGTTGGCGGGGTGGGCAGGCGTTTAACGACCGCTTTAGATGAAGTCATATCACCCATCATATCAAGTTATAATGCAATAGTGGTGCTGATTCAAACCAATCGGTATCTCAAACAGCACACGCTCACCACAAACATTTTGGATTTTTCATGACCATCAAAGTAGGCATCAACGGCTTCGGCCGCATCGGACGTAACGTGTTGCGCGCTGCAATCCACAGTTTCCCCGACATCGAGATCGTGGCCATCAACGACCTGCTGGAGCCGGATTACCTGGCCTACATGCTGCAATACGACTCGGTGCATGGCCGCTTCAAGGGTGACGTTTCGGTGGACGGCAACACCCTCATCATCAATGGCAAAAAAATCCGCCTGACGCAGGAGCGCGACCCGGTCAACCTCAAGTGGAATGAAGTCGGCGCTGACATCGTGCTGGAAGCCACGGGCCTGTTCCTGGACAAGGCCGCCGGTGAAAAGCACTTGGCCGCCGGTGCCAAAAAAGTCATTTTCTCGGCGCCTTCCAAAGACGACACGCCGATGTTCGTCTTCGGCGTCAACGACAAGACCTACAAGGGCGAGGCCATCATTTCCAACGCGTCCTGCACCACCAACTGCCTGGCTCCCGTGGCCAAGGTGCTCAATGACAAATGGGGCATCAAGCGCGGCCTGATGACCACGGTGCACGCGGCCACCGCCACGCAGAAAACCGTGGATGGTCCGAGCAACAAAGACTGGCGTGGCGGGCGCGGCATTCTGGAAAACATCATTCCCAGCAGCACTGGCGCGGCCAAGGCGGTGGGCGTGGTGATTCCTGCGCTCAACAAAAAGCTCACGGGCATGTCGTTCCGCGTGCCGACGTCAGACGTGTCGGTGGTGGACTTGACGTGTGAGCTGAATTCTGAGGCCACGCTCAAGGAAATCTGCGCCGAAATGAAAGCGCAGTCTGAGGGCGCGCTGAAAGGCGTGCTGGGTTACACCGAAGACAAGGTGGTCGCCACCGACTTCCGTGGCGACACCCGCACGTCCATTTTTGACGCCGACGCCAGCATTGCACTGGACGGCACCTTCGTCAAGATCGTCGCCTGGTATGACAACGAATGGGGATACTCCAACAAGTGCCTGGAGATGGTGCGGGTGGTGGCGAAGTAACTTCTGCCGCTATCCCGCCCCTGTCTCTGCCCTGCGTCTTGCGGTACCCCAGCTCCAGCAAGACGGGCTGATGGTCTGATGGTCTGATGCGCGGGTGTGCAGGTAAACCTCCATTCTTTTGACCCGGAGCTTCAAGTCGGCGCTTACAAACACAAAGTCGCAGCAAATCGGCTCGGGCCCATAGCGCCGGTCGAACAGGCGAAACGTCGGGGCATGCGGGGCGCTGTGGTGGGCAAGCGGCCAGGCGTCGCATAACGGCGGGGGTGGTGGCAGGGTCGACGGAGGGGCGCGCCAATGGGAAGGCTGGCCTGCACCTGATGATCCTTCGCCTGTGACCAGCGCATATTCTTCATTGACCATCTCGAAATTGAAATCCCCGCACAACACCGCGCTGGGCGTGTGAACCTTGCTCTGGAAAGGCCCACCGGTTTCATCGGCCAATGGCGGCTGCGCGGCCTGAGCGTGGATGTCCAGCAGCGCGTGGGCTTGGGCCATGCGCTGGGGGGTTGAATAAAACTCCAGGTGCGTCGTCATGATCCGCACGGGGCCCATCGCCGTCATCACGGTTACGCTGGTGCACATGCGCGGCATCGAGCGCACGCCAGAGTCTGCCGGGTACGCAAGCGGGTAGTGCTGCACCTGGGCCACAGCCAGGCGGGTGGCGACCAGGTTGCCAAATTGCTGATGCTGCCCTTCGCGCCCCAGCTCATCCACCGCAGCGCCAAAGTACACCTGAAACCCGGGTAACAACTGGCGCAGGCGGGCCACCTGGTCAAAGCCCGCGTTGCATGTGAGTTGCGGGTAGTTGACCGCCACTTCCTGCAGGCACAGTACGTCAAAGTCGGCCATGGCACGGGCCTCTTCCACCACACGCTCGACGCTGACCGCACCGTCAAGACCGCAAAACCATTGCACGTTCCAGGTGACTAATTTCATGAGTTGTTATCCCAATTTCGTTTTCAAATCGCTGCGAGACTAGGCGCACCGCCGCAGACAGCACTTTAGTGCGGCAAGGCGGGGCAACGACGTATCGCGGCGATTTGGAAACGAAATCACTTGATCCCCGCCCGCATGAAGATTTGTACAAACTGCCGCTGAAACAGCAAAAAGCCGATCAACAACGGGGCTGAGGTCATCAGCGTGGCAGCGGTGATGATGGACCAGTCCACGCCCGGGTCGGTGGACGAAAACACCTGCAGGCCCACAGTGAGGGGCCGCGCGCTGACGCTGTTGGTGATGATCACCGGCCACAGAAAATTGTTCCAGTGAAAACTCACCGACACCAGTGCAAAAGCGGTGTAGACCGGTCGGGCCAACGGCACGTACACCCGCCAGAGGATTTGCATCGCGCTGGCACCTTCCACGCGTGCCGCGTCGTCCAGCTCCTTGGGAATGCCCATGAACGTCTGACGCAGCAGAAAAATCGCGAATGCCGACGCGAAATTCGGCAGGCCAATGGCCAGCAAGGTATCCACCAGGCCGAGTTGCGCCATGGCCTTGTAGTTGGCCACCAGCAAGATGTCCGGCATGATCATGAGCTGCATCAGCACCAGTGCAAACAGCAGGTTCTTGCCCATAAATTCATAGCGCGCAAAAGCGTAGGCCGCAAGCGTGCTGAGCACCAGCTGGCTGGCCAGAATCATGGCCACCAGCAAAGTCGTGTTGACAAAATAGCGCGCAAATGGCGCTGCCACCCAGGCGCGGGCAAAGTTGTCCAGCGTCAGCGGGGCCAGCAGATCAAAACGGGTGGAATATTCCGCCGGGTGAAACGCAGTCCACACTGCATACACCAGCGGCAAAACCCACAGCAGGGCCAGCAGCCACGCGGCCACGGTGTCGAGCCAGCCGGGGCCGTTGTAGACCAGGCGTGACCCAATGGAGGTTGGCGTTGCGGCTTTCATTTGTAATGCACCTTGCGGTCCAGCCCAAAAAATTGAAACAGCGCTACTGCTGCCAGCACCGCCAGCAGCACCACGGTGATGGCCGATGCATAGCCGGTGTCCCAAAAACTGAAGCCGACCGTGAACAGGTGGTACAGCAGCAGGGTGGACGCGTTGTCTGGTCCGCCGCGCGTAAGCACCACCACGTGGTCCACCCTGCGCACGGCGTTGATGACGGCATTGATCATGACAAACAGCGTGGTCGGCATCAGCAGTGGCCACTGCACGCGCCGGAAAAAAAATACCAGCGCGAGGCACCTTCAATGGCCGCAGCTTCGCGCAGGTTCGGGTTAAGGCTTTGCAGCGCGGCCAGGTAGAAGATCATGAAAAACCCGGCTTCTTTCCAGACCGCCACCACGGTGATGGCCCCCAACGCGGTGCGCTGGTCGCCCAGCCAGTTGTGTGAAGGCAGGCCAAACAAGCCGACGATCTGCTCCAGCAGGCCTTAGCCCGGCGTGTAGAAAAAAAGCCAGATGTTGGCCACCGCAATCATGGGCAGCACGGTGGGCGTGAAGTACGCCATGCGCAAAAAGCCGCGCCCGGCGATCTGCTCATTGACCCACAACGCCATCACCAGCGCCAGGCCAATCGACAGCGGAATGGTGAGCAGCGCAAACCACAGGTTGGTGGCGGCGGCCTTCCAGAACACGGGGCCTGCCAGCATCACCTCGTAATTTTCCAGCCCCACCCAGCGCGCGGGCCGCGCACCTTTGGGCGTGGAAAAAAACTGTCGATCAGCGTGGCGACCGCCGGGTAATGCGTGAACGCTATCAGCAGTACGAAGGCTGGCAACAGCAGCAGGTAGGCTTGCACGGACGCGGTGGTAGCGGGTCTTTCACGCATGAATTTCAGCCAACACGGTCAAAGTTGCCTGGAATTGGCTGAAATTGACCAAGAAATCGGTCAAATTGGCCTTTAGCCCGCGTCTACAGTGCGTAAATAGCTATTTTATATATAGCAAATTACTGGTAACTGCGCAACAACCGGTCAGCCTCTTTCTGCGCATCCTGCATCGCCTGGGCCGCCGTTTTGGTGCCGGTCAACGCTGCCTGCAGGCCGTCGTTCAACGCCTTGGTCACGCGCTGGTTGTCGTGCGTGGAGCACTCGGCCAGGGCAAACGGCAACTGGTCACGTGCCACCACGGCAGGCGGAAAATCCCGCCCATATTTGCGCAGCGTGTCGGTGCCATAGGCGGCTTCTGATACGGCCACGTAGCCGGTCTCAATGCTCCAGCGCGCGGCGCGCTCGGGCTGCGTTACCCATTTGATGAACTTGAACGCGGCTTCCTGCTGCGCTGGTGTGGACTTCTTGAAGATGTAGAAATTGCAGCCGCCGGTGGGCGAGCCGCGGCGCTTGGCAGCCGGCAGCATGGCCACGCCAAAATCAAATTTGGCATTGTTTTTGACGTTGATCAGGTTGCCGGTGGTGGTCCACATCATGGCGACTTTCTTCTCGAAAAAATCTTTGGGGGTCGTGCCCCATTCCACAATTCCCGCCGGATGCGAGCCCTGCTTGGTCAGGTCAATCCAGTACTGCAGGGGCTCCACCACTTTGGGGTCGTCAAACTTCACGGCATTGCCGCTGTCGTTGGACATCGCCACATCGTTCTGGATGGCCAGCGCCTGGAACAGCCAGTAGGGGAAACCGCTGGACGGGATTTGCACGCCGTATTGCGTGACCTTGCCCGAAGCGTCTTTCTTGGTCAGCGTTTTGGCGTAGTCGGCCATCTCGGCCCAGGTGGCAGGTGCCTTGTCGGGGTTCAGGCCAGCCGCTTTGAACAGTTCCTTGTTGTAGTACTGCACCACCGTCGAGCGCTGGAACGGCATGCCCCAGGTTTTGCCGCCGCTCTGGCTGTTGAGCATGATGGCCTTGTAAAAACCGTTCAGCCAGGCGCGGTCGTCTGCGGTTTTGACAAAGTTGTCGATGGGCACAATCGCGTCGTCATCTATCAGCGTGAACATGTCGGTTGAAAGCAGCACCGATGTGACGGGTGGCGTGCCCGATTTGTGCGCGGTCAGCGCCTTGACGATGGTGTCCTGGTAGCAGCCTGCGTAAATGGGCGTGACCTTGATGCCGGGGTTTTCCTTGCTGAAGTCTGCCGCAAAGTCGTCGATGAATTTGGTAATCGTGCCGCCCACGGCCACAGGGTAGAAAAATGAAATCTCGGTGGGCGACTGGGCTGTGGCCGCCAGGGGCAGGGTGCCCAGGCCGACGGCAAACGTTGCCGCTGCCGCAGTGATGAGATGGTTGAAAGTTTTGCGCTTCATGGAAAATTCTCCTGATGAGATTGACGAAACGTGATCAAGCAGGGTGGTCAAACTGCGTGGGTAAGCCGCGTGGGAAAACCGCCTGGTAACCGGCTACCCTGGGAATCAAAATAGTGCTCTGCATGGGCGGGCCAGTGCAGCGTGACGGCGGCACCCGCTGCCAGGTCAGACTTGCCATCGGCCCGCACCGTGATCAATTCTGACCCCACAGCGCAGCGCAAGACAAGATCAGCCCCCAGATACTCCAGGCTCCGCACCGTGGCGGCGATGTGCCCACCCAGTGAAACAGATTCGGGCCGGATGCCCAGCAG
>JAYVNK010000085.1:0-6454 GCA_043758475.1 Comamonadaceae bacterium
TTGGCCTGGATGACGCCACGCCCACCATCCACCTGATGCGGGCAGAAGCATTGACCGACCTGGGACAGTACGCAGAAGCCCGCAAGCAAGCCAATGATGCGCTGGTGTGGCTGCGCAAAGAAAACAGTGGTGACGACGACATGGTGGTCGGTGCCTATGCAGCGGTGGCCGTGGCGGTGGCACTGCAGGGCGATCCCGCCGCAGCGCGCCAAACTGTAGAGTTGCTGAAAGGCTATAACGTTCGCAGCGACTACAAGCGTGCCAAGGCGATGGCACTGGCCCGCGCCCAAATGGCCATTGGGGCCTGGGCCGACGTGATTGTGACGCTGGAATCCAGCGATGCATCGTTTCGCTTTGACATCATGCTGGACAACCTGCTGTCGGGCGCGGCTTTTACCGGACGCAACAACTGGGTGTGGACCGAGTTGCCGCGCGCCTTCATGATGCACAAAGCGCAGCTTGAAGTAGGCCGGCTGGACCCCGCACGGGCGGGTTTTGACAAGCTGCTGGCCACACCAGAATTGACAGTGAATGCTGAAATTTACTGGCAGGTGCTGTATGAGCGCGGTCGCATTGCCGAGCGTGATGGGAAAACCGAAAAAGCCCTGGAATACTTTCGCAAAGCACGCGATTTGGTGGAGGGGCAGCGCCGCTCCATCCGCACCGAGACCAGCAAGATTGGTTTTGCCAGCGACAAACAGGCGGTGTACCAGGGCATGGTGCGAACCGCGCTGAAACTGGGCAACAAGGCCCAAGTGCTGGAAGTGGCGGAGCAGGCCAAGTCACGCGCGCTGGTGGACATGCTGGCCACCAAGTCTGACTTCGGCATTTATGGCCAGCGCGCACCCGAAATTTCAGCCGCGTTTGCGGAGTTTCAGCGCATTGACGCAGAGTTGTCAATCCAGGTACCCGACACCAGTGTGGCGCGCCGCGCAGAGTTGAACGGCCTGATGAACCAGGCCGCAACCCGCCTGCAAACTCTGGCACCCCAGTTGGCGTCACTCATCACGTCAGGCAGCGTCAGCGTACAGCGCATGGCGGCGGGGCTGGGGCCCCAGGAAACCCTGGTCGGCTTCTTTTCGTCTGGCAGTACTTTGTATGGCTACACCCTGGCAGGGGCAGAGATCCGTATTTTTCAGCTGGACGGCATTGGGCTGACGGAGGATGTCGGCGAGTTTGTGCAGTCCATCAAAAAGCGCCGTCGCCAAACCAGGGAACTCGGCGAGCTGCTTTACAAACGCTTGCTGCGCCCCATGCAAGGCAGCATTGCGGGCCGCGACCTGTTGATCGTGCCGCATGGCAGCCTGCACTACGTTCCCTTTGCAGCGCTGCACGACGGTGAACGCTTTTTGGTGCAAGGGCGGTCGCTGCGATATCTGCCCTCGGCCATGCTCTTGGGCCTGATGCCTGAGGCACGGGCTTTTTCTGCCTCGACCAAAGACCCGGTCAACCGCCTTCTCATATTGGGAAACCCTGACCTGGGGCAAGCGGCGCTGGACTTGCCAGCAGCGCAAATAGAAGCGCAAGACCTGCAAGCCATGTTTGCCAAAACCAGTGAGCTGTTTGTGCGCCGCGCTGCGACTGAAACACTGCTCAAAGAACGCGCTTATGATTTTTCGCATATTCACGTCGCATCCCATGGCGAGTTTTCCGCTGATGCACCGCTGGAGTCGCGCCTGAAGCTGGCAACCGACGACAAGAACGACGGCATGCTGACGGTTAGCGAAATCTACGGCCTGCGCCTGAGCGCCAACCTGGTGATGCTGTCTGCATGTGAGACCGGCCTGGGCAGCATCAGCAGTGGTGACGATGTGGTGGGGCTCACGCGCGGCTTCCTCTACGCGGGTGCTCAAAACGTGGTGGGCTCGCTGTGGGAGGTAGACGACGATGCCACCGCTGAGCTGTCAAGGCTGATCTATGCCAGCATGAAGAAGGGCACGCCTGTGGGAAAGGCACTGGCCGAGGCGCAAGAGCAACTCATGCGCAAAAAACCCCATCCCTATTTTTGGGCAGCGTTTCTGGACAGCGGCACGGGGCAGTGACAGCTAACCTGAGTCCTTCGCCAGCGCGCTCGCCACGTCCAATGGTTATCGAAAAAGAAGACAAGATTGAGTGGGGCATGCAGGGATGCCGCACTCCTTCCTGGCAGGAGCGTATTAAGCAGTCTTCGCGTTCGCGGGAATATTCCATTCGGCAGGCAAGGGGCCGCCGTCGGCTGATCCATCGGCTTTTTGCTTGGTGTATTCGAACTTGAACTTGGCGAAGTTCAGAGACACGTTTTCGGTAAGGCGATCCTCACCACCGCTGCCCCCGGTGCTGACGCTGCTGACAAGGATCTCCTCCAGGGTCAGTACCAAGTAGTCCACCGGCGAGTCACCCCCCGCCTTGCGAATGGTCAGCGTGGCTTTCGGAATGTGTTTGCCATTGCAACAATTCAGCAAAAGAAGGTGGGACGACGAGTCGATGTACTTGGTGAACGACAAGTCCTGTACGTTAACTTTGCCAGCGCCGCCGCCGGGGCCACTGTGCGTCGTGCCGCTTTGGGAAGTGCCCCAACTCCAGGCCAAAAGACTAATGTGCCCCTTATGCACTTTATCAATTGACTCGCCTGGTACGCCGTCAATGTCTATAAACATGTCTAGTGCCATGATGTTCACCTTTAAGTAAGAGAGTTAGAAAAATGGCTGCCGGGTCAGGTGCCAAAAGCGGGAAACCAGGCAGCTATGAAGATAACGAGTGTGCAGGGGGCGATTAAAAGAGTTGACAGTATTTATTTGCCACCCTTGGCAGATGGCAATTTGGAGACCAGGCGCAGTGAAACGGTGAGGCCTTCAAGCTGGTAATGCGGGCGCAAAAAGAACTTGCTGCTGTAGTAGCCAGGGTTGCCCTCAATCTCTTCCACCACCACTTCAGCGGCAGCAAGCGGGCGTCTTGCCTTGGTGTCTTCTGACGAGTTGACCGGGTCGCCATCGACATAGTTCATGATCCACTTGTTCAGCCAGCGCTGCATTTCGTCTTTCTCTTTGAAGCTGCCGATTTTGTCGCGCACGATGCACTTGAGGTAATGCGCAAAACGGTTGCAGGCAAACAGGTAGGGCAGGCGCGCCGCCAGGTTGGCGTTGGCCGTGGCATCTGGGTCGTCGTACTCGGTCGGCTTGTTCAATGACTGGGAGCCGATGAAGGCCGCAAAGTCAGAGTTTTTGCGGTGGATCAGCGACAGCAACCCGGCCTTGGAAAGCTCTGCTTCGCGCCGGTCGCTGATGGCGATCTCAGTGGGGCATTTTTGGTCCACGCCACCGTCATCGGTCGGGAAGGTGTGCAGCGGCAGGTTCTCCACCGCGCCGCCAGACTCAATGCCGCGAATGCGCGAACCCCAGCCGTATTGCTTGTAGGAACGGTTGATGTTGGTGGCCATGGCGTAGGCAGCATTGGCCCAGGCGTATTTGCTGTGGTCAGCCCCAGCGGTATCCTCTTCAAAATCAAACTCTTCCACCGGGTTGGTCTTGGCGCCATAAGGCGTGCGGGCCAAAAAGCGCGGCATGCACATGCCCAGGTATTTGGAGTCGTCTGACTCACGCAGGCTGCGCCAACCGGCGTACTCGGGTGTGGAAAATATCTTGGTCAAATCGCGCGGATTCGCAAGCTCTTGCCACGACTCCATCTGCATGAGCGATGGGCCGGCCCCGGTGATGAAGGGCGCATGCGCAGAGGCCGCAATTTTGGCCATTTCGCCCAGCAGTTCTACATCAGGCGGGCTCTGGTCAAAGTGGTAGTCTCCGACGATGGCTCCAAAAGGCTCGCCGCCAAACTGGCCATACTCCTCCTCATAAACTTTCTTGAATAGCGGGCTTTGGTCCCAGGCCGCGCCCTTGAAGCGCTTGAGCGTCTTGCCCAGCTCCAGCTTGGAAATGTTCATCACGCGGATTTTCAGGTGCTCATCCGACTCGGTGTTGTTCACCATGTAGTGCAGGCCGCGCCAGGCACCTTCGAGCTTTTGAAAGTCAGGGTTGTGCAAGATCAGGTTGAGTTGGGCGGTCAGCTTTTCATCAATCGCCGCAATCATGGCGTTGATGGATTTTGTGACGTCTTTGCCGATCAGCGCGGTTTGGCTCAGCGCCTGCTGCGCCAGGGTTTGCACCGCCGCTTCGACGGCGCTTTTGGCCTCATTGCTGCTGGGTTTGAATTCTTTTTGCAGCAAAGACGCAAAATCGCCGCCTTCAAATGTAACGCCGGGTAGGGCGGTGTCTTGGGCCAGTTTTTCAGCCATGGTGGTATTCCTCTTTATGTGGGTTCAGAACAGATCAGACGGGCGGATTTCAGGCGGCGGGCGGTGGCGCGTCTTCGGCCTTTTTGCTACTGGCCAAAGTTTGCAGCAGCGCCGGGTCTTCCATCACTTTGGCAAGCAGCTCTTCGGCGCCGTTTTTGCCGTCCATGTAGGTGACCAGGTTTGATAGCTGGGTGCGGGCCTGGAGCAGCTTGTTGAGTGAGTCCACCTTGCGGGCCACATTGGCGGGCGAGAAGTCATCCATGCTCTCAAAACTGATGTCTACCTTCATGTCGCCCTCGCCGGTGAGCGCGTTGGGCACCGAGAACGCAGCACGCGGTTTCATGGCCTTCATGCGGGAGTCAAAATTGTCGGTGTCAATTTCCAGAAACTTGCGGTCAGCCAACGGGGCCAACGGGTCCGCAGGCTTGCCAGACAGGTCGGCCAGCACGCCCATGATGAAGGGCAATTGCACCTTCTTCTGCGCTCCATAAAGCTCCACGTCGTATTCAATCTGGACGCGGGGCGCCCGATTGCGGGCGACAAATTTTTGACTGCTGGTGGCCATGGTGACTTCCTTGGTTGGTTGACGATATGGGGCAGGATTTACAGGGGTAAACGGGCCTGTTTCAGGGGGCTGGTCTAGACCGGCTTGCCGGTGATGTTTTGAATGCTGTTGATCGCATCGGGGGCAAGGTCATTCATGATATCGATAAAGCTCACGCCCACCAAGCGTTTCGCGCGCTTGATCAGCATGGGGGCGGGATTGCCGGGCTCTGTTTTTTCCAGAAAGGCAATCACCTTGTCGAGCATTTGCAACGCATCCTGGCGGGTGCTGATCTCACCGCGCATCGGGCCACCCACCGCACGCGCGGCGCCGGGGGCAGCGGTCCCGTCTGCATCCGCTTCGGCGGGCACCTCGGCTTGCGGGTTTGCGGCCGTCACGGTGGCCTGGCACACTGTGCGCAGCAGGTGGGTAAGGCTGCGCAGCGGTTTGAGGTCGATCTGGTCACCCCGACCGGTTTTGGCTTCGATCAGGGCTTCGAGCTGTTGTGTCAGTGCTGCCGCGCCAATGGCTAGTTCAAACACCTTCGGGGTCGCGCTGTAGATGTCCAACAGGGCGTCTGTCACTTGGGGCAGGGAGTATCCGGGGTCTTTGCCCGAGGCGTTGAGCTTGCTGTGGGCGATAGCAATGTCGCGCACTCTGATGGCGCCGACGGCGCGGGAGGTGCCCAGCTCGCAGTCGTACAGGTCGCGCAGCACAACACAGCCATCGTTGCCATCGGCCAACGGGGCCAAGGCGTTAAGCCGCATGGTGGGATCGTTGTCGTCTTGCGCATCAAGCTGGGGGTGGATCGAGTCCCAAAACCGGTCTATCAGCCCCAGCAACAGCGTGAGCCCCAGTGAAAAACCTTCAATGCCCTGGGTTCGGGTGGCGGCGCGCAGCGTGAGCACGCCCAATCGCATGTCTTTGGACCGTTTCAGCAAGTCGGTGGCGCGCCCGGTCAGGTCGCGCCATTCCGGCTCTACGGCAGGAATGACTGTGTCGCCGAACTGCTGCTCTGCCTTTGGCTCGGCCTCGGCTTGCAGCGCGGTGAAGGCGGCATCGTACTCAAGGTCGTCGCCACTGGGGAGTGCCTCACTGATGGGACTCAACAGGGATTCGACGGATTCGGTACTGAGCATGGCGCCTCTTTAGCCTCTTTAAGATTAAACCTCTGGACTATTTTGTCCTAGGGTTTAACCTTCAGAACGATTGGCTGGCCCGGAATTTCAAGTCAATACATGCCCAGATGTGCTGGGAAAACTGTGCCTGATGTGGCCCTGCCTATCAACCGAAAATTAAAAAATGCGCAGTGTCGGCGGGCTGCCGCGGCGTGAGCGATGGGCTGCTGCCCGGGTTGGGTCATGTCCTCAAAGCGCCAATGGCAGGCAATATGGTTCAAATTCACTGAATTACTTTTTTGATAGCTACTTATGCATACGGTACAAGGGCTAGAGGAAAAATTAATTATTTTTTACCGGAGAGGTTGCCGCCGTACACGATGAAATTCTCGTGGCACCGGCGCTGTCAAACCGGCACGGGTGATCAAGGAATCCGGCGCGAAGGTGGATTGACCTCAGGCAGCGTGCAGCCGCGCGAGTTGCCGGGCCTGCTGAGTCTGACCGCCGTAGCCCCAATCACCTGCC
>JAYVNK010000086.1:0-6415 GCA_043758475.1 Comamonadaceae bacterium
GCAATCAGGTCTTTGGGTTTGTCTTTGGCGTACTCGTCAAGATAGAAAAACAGCGTGCCTTCTTCGTACGGGCCACGCCAGGCACCGAAGCGCTGCAAAAACTCCGGTCCGCTCAAGGCCTCGTGGCCGCGCCACACGTCATTGGTGGCACAACGGCGTGCCAGAAACTCCCGCAGCCGCGCCAGAATGGGCGCAGGCCACACCAGATGCCGCCCGGCCATGGCGATGACGCCGTTCAGATCGCGGCGCGCGTTGAAGCCCGGCCCCTGGCGGGCCGCCAGGGTCAGCACAAAATGCGAGCACATCAAGTCCAGCACCGGCGCATCTTTCAGCCCCGGCGAGACGAGCATCTGCCCATTTGCGACGCCGCCAATCAAACGCTTGGTCATCAAAAACCTCCAGCACGGGTGTGCATTGGTGTCACCAGAAATTTACGCCAGATTGACCATAACGCAGACCGGGGCCAGATGGAATACCCCAGTTGCGAAATCCACAACATTTACGGGGGCCTCTGGGCCCATCTGCACCAACACAACGGCAAAACTGTGAAAAAATTCCTGTTGAAGTACGTCAGGGAGCCCGTCAAAATTTCCCCTGGACCGGTCCGCGTGCGCCTTCAATCCGCTTGACAATATGCCCATGATCCAACTTCAGCACGTCAAAGACGCCGCCGTGCGCCTGCTCGGGCAGATTTTGCAAACACCCTGTGTGGCGTCCAGAACCCTGTCGGACATTACCGGGGCGCAGGTGTTTCTCAAGTTTGAGAATCTGCAATTTACCGCGTCATTCAAGGAGCGCGGCGCCTGCAACAAGCTGGCGCAGCTTCCCCCGCAGTGCAATGGCGTCATCGCCATGAGCGCGGGCAACCATGCCCAGGGCGTGGCCTATCACGCGCAGCGGCTGGGCTTGCGCGCAGTGATTGTGATGCCGCGCTTCACACCCGGCGTGAAGGTGGAGCGCACGCGCGGCTTCGGAGCGGAAATTGTGCTGCACGGCGACACGCTGGACGAAGCGCGCACCCACGCGCTGCAACTGGCGCAGCAGGAGCAGCTTACCTTTGTGCACCCCTATGACGACGCCGACGTGGTGGCGGGCCAGGGCACGGTGGCGCTGGAAATGCTGCAGGAGGTGCCTGACCTGGA
Source organism: Comamonadaceae bacterium (assembly GCA_043758475.1). GTDB lineage: Bacteria > Pseudomonadota > Gammaproteobacteria > Burkholderiales > Burkholderiaceae_C > JANYCG01. The sequence goes on from JAYVNK010000086.1 coordinate 1,143, forward strand.
TACCCTGATTGTGGCGATTGGCGGCGGCGGCCTGATTGCCGGCATGGCGACGGCGGCCAAAGCCATCAAGCCGGGCCTTGAGATTGTGGGCGTGCAGACGGTGCGCTTCCCGGCCATGTTCAATGCCATCAAGGGCACGCATCACCCGCAGGGCAGCAACAGCATTGCCGAAGGCATTGCGGTGGGAACACCGGGCAAGATCACGCTGGAAATCATCCGCAGGCTGGTGGATGACTTGCTACTGGTGGATGAGGGCGATATTGAGCAGTCCATCGTCATGCTGCTTGAGGTGGAGAAGACGCTGGTCGAAGGCGCGGGCGCGGCGGGCCTGGCCGCGCTGCTCAAATATCCGGAGCGCTTCAAGGGCAAAAAAGTGGGCTTGGTGCTGTGCGGCGGCAACATCGACCCGCTGTTGCTGGCGGCCATCATTGAGCGTGGCATGGTGCGTGCGGGCAGGCTGGCGCGCATCCGCGTGAGCGCGCGCGATGTGCCCGGTTCGCTGGCCACCATTACCGCCATGGTGGCAGAGGCCGGTGCCAATATTGACGAAGTGCATCACCAGCGCGCTTTCACCACGCTGTCAGCCCAAAATGTCGAGATTGAGCTGGTGATCCAGACCCGCAGCCGCCAGCATATTGCCGATGTGCTGGCCCACCTGACGCAGGCCGGGCTGGAAGCGCAGATGGTTTGACGGGCATTCAGCCATGGACATCCAAACACTTCAATCCGCCCTGCCTTCGTACTTTGCCCCGTGGGTGCAGGCGTTGGGTTTGCGGGTTGAATCATTTGCCGCCGACAGTGTGACGCTGCGGCTGCCGCACAGCGACCAGCTATCCCGCACCGGAGGCATGCTGTGCGGGCAAGCCATGATGGCCGCTGCCGATACGGCGATGGTGCTGGCACTGATCAACCACTTTGGCGAATTCCGGCCCTGCACCACGGTGCAGATGAACAGCAGTTTTTTGAAGCCCCTGTCCAATCAGGACGGCTTGGTAGAAGCCCGGGTGGTTCGGGCGGGCAAGTCGCTGGCGTTTGGCGAGATTGACATTCGCGGTGCCAATGATGGCAAAAGCGTGTGCCGGGCCACTGTGACTTACGCTTTGTTGTGATATTGCGCGGACTGCACGAATCAGGCGTGTGGAAAATATCACAAACAACAGTTCTCTGGCGGTTCAGGCCCGCCAAATCCGCACAGAAAGCGCACAGAAACCGCATACTCGGGTGAAAGGGGGTAAATTTGCATCAGGCAACGTAAAGAGTTTGATGACATCCCACGTTTTTCTGAGCCGCCACTTTCTGAGCCCCCATCCGGCTACGCCAAGACTGGTCAAGCAGCCACTGGCTTTGCCCGGTTACAGGAATCTCGTCGCCAGCGGCATCTGCGCCGCCATGGCGAGTTGCATTTGTTTGCTGCTTATGAGCGCCTGGGCGGGCCTGGCACTCGCCGCCACGCCAATCGACAAACCCGCCAATAAACCCGCCAGTGTGGCCGTCGGCCTTGCCACCATCCTGGACGGCGATGCCCTACTGCTGCGTGGCACCAGCCAGTTCACGCTGGCTGAGGGCACTCGGCTGTACGCCGGCGACATTCTGGAAACCGGTGCCAATTCACGCCTGCTCCAGCTCGAGTTTGCCGATGGCACCCGGCTCAGCCTGGGTCCGGCCACGCGCCTGCAGGTCATGCCGCAATTGGGCGCAGCGCGCGCCAAGGCAGCGCCGCACGCCTATTTGCTGCAGGGTTCGCTCAAGCTGCATACCGGTGCCAAGGCCGCCCCTGGCAAGCCCAATACAGTGCTGGCGAGCCCATGGCTGGACTTGCAGGCGGGCAGCGCCAGCGCCGTGTTGCTGGTGCAGGCCAACAGCACACGCCTGTTTGCCGAAACCGGCGACGTGGGCCTGCTTAGCTGGCGCGCGTCGGCGCCGCCGACCAACACCCTGAAAAGCGGCGAGTTGCTGAGCTGGTCCGCCAGCGCCAAGCCCCTGCTCACAAGCCGCGCGCCAAGTGAATTTGTGCAGTCTTTGCCCAAGGCTTTCCTGGACAATTTGCCGGCCCGTGCGGCCCTTTTCAACGCTCCGGAACGTCAATTGGTGCTGACACGGGTCGGCGAACCGGCCTATGCCCTGGTCCAGCCTTGGCTGGACGCCGAACCGGCACTGCGAAAAGCCAATTTGTCGCGTTGGAAGCCGCTAGCCGCCAAGCCGGAGTTCCGCCAGGCCCTGCGCGCCAGCATGGGCGCGCATCCGGAATGGGGCCCGGTACTTGATCCGCCAAAACCCAAAATGCCACCTCCCGCCGCCAATCCACCGATTCCCTCGACGTCAAGCAAAACACCATGAAACTCCTGTTGAAATTCAACCTCATCTTCCTGCTGGTTTTTTTGCTGGGGCTGGTCGGTGCCAGCCTGGTAGCGCGTGATCTGCTGCAGCGCGAAGCGCAGGAAAACGTGGTTGAGCGCGCGCGCCTGCTGATGGAAAAAGCCAATGCCGTCAGCATCTACACCACAGACCAGGTTCGCCCACTGCTGGAAACCCAGATGAAGTACACCTTTTTGCCCCAGTCCGTGCCAGCCTATTCGTCGGCTGAGGTGTTACAGGCCTTGCAAAAATCGTATCCGGAATACAGCTTCAAATCCGCTATGTTAAACCCAACCAACCCGCGTGACCGGGCCGTGGCCTGGGAGGAAGACGTCATTGGGCAGTTTAAAAACGCGCCTGATTTGAAAGAATTCATCGGCCGACGCGAAACGCCGAGTGGCACCTCGCTCTACATCGCGCGGCCGATCCGCATCAGCAACCCAGCTTGCCTGAACTGCCACAACACGCCCGACATGGCACCCAAAACCCTGATCGAGCGTTATGGGCCCTCCAATGGGTTTGGCTGGAAACTCAACGAAACCCTGGGCGTGCAGGTGGTGTCGGTGCCGATGACCCTGCCCCTGCAGCGTGCCGACCAGGCCCTGAAAATGGTGGTAGGTGTGCTGGCGGCGGTGTTTTTGCTGATAGGCGCCACGCTCAACTTCATGTTGTGGCGCCTGGTGATCCAGCCGGTGACGCAGCTCTCCAAACTGGCCGACCGAGTCAGTATGGGCGAACTCGACGGCCCCGAATTCGAGCCCCGTTCCAAAGATGAAATTGGCGTTCTGGCGGAGTCTTTCGGGCGCATGCGCAAGAGCCTGGCGCACGCCATGAAGATGCTGGAAGCTTGAGGCTGACGCCGCTTTGACCGCAGGCACCAGACGATGAGCCAGAACTTGCCCCGACAGATCGGCAAATACACCATTTCAAGCGTGCTTGGGCGCGGCGCGATGGGCGTGGTGTACAAAGGTTTTGATCCGCACATCCAGCGCCCAGTGGCGATCAAGACGTTGCACAAAAGCCTGCTCGGCGATGATGGCGAAAGCGACTCCATCGCCGCCCGGTTCCGTAACGAAGCCAAAGCCGTGGGGCGCATTGCCCACCCAGGCATCGTCGCCATTTACGAGCTGGGGCAGGATGATTCCACCGCCTTCATTGCCATGGAGTTCGTTGAAGGCCGCAACCTCGAACACGTGCTGGCCGGCACACCGATGCTCCAGGAAGCGCAGGTTCTCAGCATCGTGGACCAATTGCTCGACGCGCTGGACTGCGCCCACCGCAACGGCGTCTGGCACCGCGACATCAAGCCTGCCAACCTGCTGTTGACTGCCGACGGCCAGCTGAAACTGACCGACTTTGGCATTGCCCGCATCGAAAATGCCGGGTTGACCCAGGTCGCCTGCATCATCGGCACGCCCGGTTACATGGCGCCCGAGCAATACATTGGCGACGATGTGGACCACCGGGCCGACCTGTTTGCGGTGGGCGTTCTGCTCTACCACTTGCTGGCGGGCCGGGCGCCTTTCACTGGTCGGCCGGACCAGGTGATGTACCAGGTGCTCAATGAAGAGGCGGTCCCGCCCAGCAGCGTCGCCTCGCAGAAGCGGCATCCGGCCTATGACCGCGTCGTCAGCCAGGCCATGGCCAAACACGTGCACCAGCGCTTTGCCTCTGCCGCAGAGTTCCGCCAGGCACTGGCGACGGCGGCACGGCTGTCCGAAAGCAGCGACAGCAATGCCACCGTCGTGATCAACAAAGCACAGTGGCTGCGCACCGTGACCCATGCCATTCAGGCGCACCCGGCACCAAAATCGCAAAGCAGCCGGGGCAGCGTTGCTGGCCAATCTAGCCCGGCGCATCCGACTAACCCAAGCCAGTGGGACGCACCCACATTGAACCGCATCGAGCGCTCGCTGGCCAGCTATGTCGGGCCGATGGCCAAATTCATGGTGCGCGACGCAGCGCGCAGTTGCACCGACGTGCACAGCCTCACCAGCGCTTTGGCCCTGCACATCGGCGAAGGCCAAAAACGCCAGAAGTTCATGGACGAGGCAAACTCGCCGTCGCAAGCCACGCCGCTTCCCCGCACAGCCGTGCGCTCGCTCACGCCGGCCCCGGTCGCAACCAGCGCAGCCAGCTTGCGCCCGGATGCGCCCCTGAGCGACGACATCAAGGCACACGCTGCGCAGGTGTTGACACGCCAGCTCGGGCCAATTGCCAAAATCCTGGTCAAACGGGCAGGTGATCGGGCGCAAAGCGGTACCCAGTTTTTGGAACTGCTGCTCGAAGCCTGTCCGGAGAATGACCGCGAAGTGTTGCGTGCCGAGTTGGAGCGCAGCAATTGATGGGCCGCCCTGCAGGCAGACTTGCGGTTTCGGCGAATGTCCGTCGCCCAAGTTCGGCAAGCTAAAATCGGCTTACGCGACTTGCGGTGAATCCGCTGCATATCCGAAAGACCCGAAGGAATCCCCATGTCAGCACCCACACCCCAACCAGAAACCCATGCACCCGACGCTATTGAAGCCATCGTGCCTTTGATCCCGCTCGTGCTGCCACTGGCGGGTGGCGTGCTCATGTTTTTGCTAGCCTTCATCGCCATTTACATGGCTTGATTCTGCGCGGCGGTTCGCGCGGCCGGCTGATGCCGGTTCTGCACCGGCCAGCCCTTATTGCCCCGCGTCGCACAGCGTCGCACAGCGTGGCACAGTGTCGGCCCGACTTGGGCGCAGCAAGCGTGAACTCTTTCACCGGCTGCAAATTTGACGCATAAAGTCATGCATTTTTTGCATATCTTTTGCCTGTAATCGGCATGTAACCAGCGGCCAAGTTCATAAAATCAATGTCCCTACCGGGGGATTCGCGCGCGATTCACCTCTGGGGCGCAGCCCTTGCTGCGAGTCAGCAAGTCGCCTTTCCAA
>JAYVNK010000087.1:0-6384 GCA_043758475.1 Comamonadaceae bacterium
TGGGTGAATTCCTGCATGGCGGCGTAGGTGGGGGCGTAGTCCACCAGACCGAGCTGATGGACGACCGGCTGCTTGTCGTCGAATACAAGGGCGAAGGCTACGCCACCAACGACGATTCAAGTGAAAAACGCCTGGTGGGTGAACGCTGGGCGCAAACCACAGGGCAGCGGTTTGTGATGGTTGAAAAAACCCTCAACGGCATGCACATGGCAGCGCAAATTCGCGCAGCCACAGCGCCATGATGAGCGCTGTGATCAAACGATGAAGCTCATCAACCTCGGTCTGGTGGACTACGCCCCCACCTACGCCGCCATGCAGGAATTCACCCATCAAAGAGACCTGCAGCCCCTGTCCTATATGCACAATCAGCTATGGATATGCGAGCATCTACCGGTTTATACCCAAGGGCTGGCAGGCCGGGCGGACCATGTGCTGAATGCTGGCAGCATCCCGGTCATAGCCACCGACCGGGGCGGGCAGGTGACTTACCACGGGCCTGGGCAGGTGGTGGCCTATCCGCTGATCGGCCTCAAGCAGGCTGGTTATTTTGTGAAGGAATACGTCTATCGGATTGAGGAAGCCGTAATCCGCACATTGGTGCATTTTGGCGTGACCGGGCACCGGGTTCGAGGGGCACCGGGGATTTATGTGCGGCTGGACGATCCGTTTTCGCATGCGCGATTGCCTGAAACAATTGGAACAATTGGGGTCAGAACCCAATTACCGCATTATGATAATTGGAATCTGACCCCAATTAAAGGAATTGAGACGCCTGACAAAGCGGGCCTTAAAGCGACCCCAGACTTTACCGGCCTTGGCAAAATCGCGGCGTTGGGCATCAAGGTCAGCCGACATTGCACCTACCACGGCGTGGCGCTGAACGTGGCGATGGACCTGGAGCCCTTCTCGCGCATCAACCCGTGTGGCTATGCGGGGCTGCAAACGGTGGACCTTTCTACAATCGGGGTCTCGGTCACGTGGCAAGAGGCTGCGGACGTTCTGGGCCAAAAGCTCGTCGCGTACCTGGCACCTTAAATCTGGCACCCTAAACATGGCATCTTAGACGGCTGCCTGAGCAAATATGAGTACCGTTGTCAAAGAGTCGCAAACCGCCGCCAATTACGACCCGTCGGCCAAACAGAAGGCGGCGGCCAAGCTGTCGCGCATCCCCGTGAAAGTGGTGCCAGGCGAGGTGCTGAAGAAGCCGGACTGGATTCGCGTGAAGGCGGGCAGCCCCAGCACCCGGTTTTATGAGATCAAGGACATTCTGCGTGCCAACAAACTGGTCACGGTGTGCGAAGAAGCCTCTTGCCCGAATATTGGCGAGTGTTTTGGCAAGGGCACGGCCACCTTCATGATCATGGGTGACAAATGCACGCGGCGCTGCCCGTTTTGCGACGTGGGGCATGGCAGGCCCGACCCGCTGGATATCAACGAGCCCGAAAACCTGGCCAAAACCATCGCGGCGCTCAAGCTCAAATACGTGGTGATCACCAGCGTGGACCGCGATGATCTGCGCGATGGCGGCGCGCAGCATTTTGTCGATTGCATCACGCGCATCCGTGTCTTGTCGCCCAGCACCCAGATTGAAGTGCTGGTGCCCGACTTTAGGGGCCGCGACGACCGCGCATTAAAAATTTTGCAGGCCGCGCCGCCCGATGTGATGAACCACAATCTGGAAACCACTGCGCGCCTGTACAAAGAGGCTCGCCCCGGCAGCGACTATCAATTCAGCCTGAACCTGCTGAAAAAATTCAAGGCACTGCACCCCACCGTGCCGACCAAGAGCGGCATCATGGTCGGCCTGGGCGAGACTGACGACGAGGTCTTGCAGGTGATGCAGGACATGCGCGATCACCACATCGACATGCTGACAATCGGCCAGTACCTGGCACCGTCCAGCTCGCACCTGACGGTCAAGCGCTATGTGCACCCGGACACCTTCAAGCTATTTGAGGCCCGTGCCTACGAGATGGGTTTCAGCCATGCTGCCGTGGGCGCCATGGTGCGCAGCAGTTACCACGCGGACAGCCAGGCGCATGGGGTGCTGAAGAGCGCCACCGGGTTCTAAAAATATGACTTTATCTCACTACTGTCCGGTCAAAAGTCAAACAAAATCAACTGGTTAGAGAGGGCTTCTGGTTCATTTTGCAATTCATCGGGCTGCAAGGCGCATGAAACCTGGGTTTTCTCGAAAACCGAGACCGACAAAATCTGTAGACAAGTGTAGAGCGAGGATTTCAGTTGCAATTCTTTTTTGACAATGGCGATCAAAACATAGGTGGCGATGGCGCACCAAATTTGCGTCTTCACCGCGTTCTCGCTGGTGCCCAAAAACTTCTTGATACGCAGATGCTGCTTGATCCACTTGAAAAACAATTCGACCTGCCAACGATTCTTGTAAAGCTGGGCAATCACCGGCGCTGGCAGCACCGTGTTGTTGGTCAAAAAAATCAAGGTCTTCCCCGTGGAATCCTTGAAGCGAACGCGGCGCAAATGTTCAGGGTAATCTTTGGCAGCCTTGAAGCCATTGAGCGCCACAGACTGATCACACACCACGCCCGTTGCCTTATCAACCTTGGCGGAGTACACCCGCCGCGCATTGAAATTGGACTTCGCACGTGTCACAAAAAAGGCACCCGCCTGATGCATCGTGTACAGCCGGGCAAAGTCCAGATAGCCACGATCCATGACGTAAAACGCCCCGGCTTCAAGGGGCAAGATATCGAGCACGTTGACATCACCCATCTTGCCGTCACTGATGTGAATGAAACTGGGAATATTGCCGCGCAAGTCCAACAACGTATGCAGCTTGATGGCCGCCTTGGTCGTGCGAAACGGCGTCCAGCCAAACAAACTCAGACACAGATCGATGGTGCTCGAATCCAGCGCATAAACCTTTCCTGCCACATTCACATCAAGCCCCAATGGCTCATCAGCATAGAGCTTGCTGGCCCGGCGAATCAAGACCGCTGCGAAGTCTGCCCAGATGCGCCAATCGCGTCGTTCGTTGGCATCGGCCAAGGTGGATCGACGCACCGCTTGACGCAGTCCCATGCCATAAAGCTTGGTGGCATTGGCACCCAGCGTGGCCTCGATATCGCGCAAAGATTCACGCCAGGTCAACTGCGCATAGGCCAAGATTCGAAAGTGCTCGGTGCACGGCAAAGTCGAGGTCCGAGCATCGCCCGAGTAGCGAGCCACGATGCGAGAGAAGCTGGTCCATGGGACGAAGTCCATCACCTGCGCAAAAAGCGCCTTTCCAAAATTCCCGATAAATTCCTGGTTTTGTCAACCTAGGGAAACTACCCGTAAAACGCATCATGAAATTCAAATCGACACCAAACATTTTCGGCCACAAACCCGCGTCAATACTGGGTTTGCGCCATATCAGAACCAACTTCACCGGACACTAGTGACTTTATCTATTAAAATAAAAGTTGTTTTTTGACAAATCTCATTATTTGACAGATACTTATAAAAAAGTATCTATTAATGGATGACACTTTCATTGATCTAACTGGCCAAGTGCGTGCGCTGCTCACGTCAGGCGCGCCACTGACCGCGCGTCAACTCCAAAGCGCCACAGGCAAGAGCCAGCCGAGCATCTCCCTGGCGCTAGCCAAACTGGGTTTCGAAGTCCGCAAACTGGGGGCGGCACGCAGCACCCGCTATGCGCTGACGCAGCCGATCCTGGGCCTGCCCGCCCAACAAACCCTCACTTGGACAACGCCTGACGGCCGCATGCAAACGTTTGGCAGCTTGTGTTTTCTGCGAGGCGGCCAGGTGGTTGTGCGCACCCCGCAAGGCGCGGACTGGCTTGGCGCGCCGGGCGAATTGCCGTGGTTTCTGCAAACCCTGCGCCCGCAGGGTTTTCTGGGCCGGCAGCTCACGCGCCTGCGGCCCGACTTCCCGACTGACCCTGACCGCTGGCGCGCCGAGCAGGTGCTGTACATGGCCATCAACCATGTGGGTGATCCACCGGGCGCGCTGCATTTGGGGGTGACCATGGGACGCCTCATGCATGAGGCACCCCTGGCACTGACTGATCGCGCTGCGCATTACGACACCCTCGCTGAAGCGGTTACCAAGACGCTGCCAGCCGCTTCCAGCGCAGGCGGTGAACAGCCCAAATTCATTGCCGAAACACCTTTTGACCCAACCCACCACAAACACTTCCTGGTCAAGTTCAGCCCGCCCCGTGGCACGCCCTTTGGCGAGCGCTGGCATGACTTGCTTCACCTGGAACATTTAGCCCTCTCGGTGCTGGCAGAAAATGGAATCCCCACTGCTTCAACGCGCATCGTCGAGTCAAAAGCACGCACGTACCTGGAGTCCGAACGCTTTGACCGCATCGGCCTGGAGGGCAAACGCCACGTCGTCGCTGCCGGAGCCGTGCACGATGCTTTTGTCAAGACGCCGCGCCAACACTGGGTGGCCACGTGCGAGGCCTTGGCCCAGCAAAAAGTGCTAGCCTCGGAACATCTGCAAACCGTCGCCTGCGCTTACCTGTTTGGACAGTGCATCGGCAACACCGACATGCATTTTGGCAACCTGTCTTTTTTTGTGGACGATGTGACACAGCCCGCTTTTGTGCCCACCCCCGTGTACGACATGCTGCCCATGATGTGGCGTCCGGGCGTGCACGATGGCTCGCTGGACGCCACACCAGTGCGAGCGCAAACGCAGCCCGCCGGGTTCGAGCCGCAGACCGTGCAGGCCCGCACCTGGGCGATAGACTACTGGGAGCGCGCGGCGCAGCTGTCCACCATCAGCGATGCTTTGCGGCATGCCAGCACAGCCTGCGCAAAACGCCTGAAAAACAATTTTGCCGAGTAATTCGCCCAGCATCTCACAGCGCAAAAGCCCCATGGACACCGCCCAGTTCTTCCTCAACCCACGCTCAATCCGAACGCACGTGCCCGAGCCCACGTTTGAGCGCGGCATGAGCCTTTACATCACCCAGCAGGTGCTGTCCTGCACGGTCAACCACAGCAACAGCAATGAATGGGAGATTGAGGGCACGGTGCAGGGCAGCAAGCGCGAGGCCTACAGCGTCAGCGCCATGGTGGAGGTCGATCCAGCGGGCAACTTGAGTTTTTTCAAAGGCGATTGCTCATGCCCGGCGGGCGACAACTGCAAACATGCCGTGGCGCTGACAGTGAAGGCGGCTTTCAAGTCGGCCCGGCCCAACACAGGGTCGTCCACGTCTGGCGGGCCTGCGAACGGCGCCAGCGCACCGACTGCGTGCCCTGCCCCCAGCGCCCAGGACCTGGAGCAAAAATTGCAAGCCCAGGCCCGCGCCACGCTGGAGCGCGAAAGCAATGCGGCGCGGCAAAAAGTCAGCCAGTGGCTGGACCTGTTTGGCAAAGAGGCTGACACCGACGAGGCCGTCCCGGAGCAGTCCGACGCGACTTACCTGCCGGCAGAAGAACGCGTGGTCTACATGCTGACGGCGGAGCGCCACGGCACCGGGTCGCTGTTGAATTTGGGCTTCGGCTATTCGAAACGCCTGCGCAACGGCAACTGGGCCAAGGTGAAGTTTCCGCGCTATGGCCAGGTGAATAACGCGTCCACCCAAGACTTCGAAATCGTGCGCCTGATCCAGAGCCTGGGCCGCAACAGCCTGGTCAATGCCTACAGCGCTGCCGACAAAGCCCCCTTGGCAGGCGACACGGGCCGCCTGGCGCTGGAACTGGCCGCCAACACCGGGCACCTGTTTTATTTGAGCGCAGGGGGGGTGCTGGGCGCGCCCATCCGCATCGGCGCGCCCCGGCCTGTGCGCTGGGCCTGGAATGAAGTCACCTCCCTTAAAGCGCCCGAGCCACTGTGGGCACTGCGGGCGACCTTACACGCAGATGCTGACGACGCCTCCCCCCCGCAAGCCAGCGCCCCGCAAGTCGACGCTCATTGGTACCCCAACACCCCGCCGCTCTATCTGGACTCTGCCAGCGGCGAATGCGGCCCGATAGAAGTGCCGGGCCTGTCTGCGCAGCACCTCGGGCTGCTGCTCAAGGCCCCGCCGATTCCGCAATCTGCCTTCGCGCTGCATGAGACCACGCTGCTGCGTCGGCTGGCCGGGCTGCCGCTGCCGCCGGTGCTCAAAGCGCCGGTGGAACTCAAAGGCATCGTGCCCACGGCGCAGTTGAAAATTGAGCGGGTGCGCGCCAAAGATGTGGCACTGCTCGGCCTGCTGTGCGCGCGGCTGCGGTTTGACTACGGCGGCCTGCGCTACTACAACCGCGTGATGCAAAACCCGGTGATAGTTGAGCAGACAGCGGTCGAAAAAACCGGCGAGACGGGCGGGACTTCAGCACCATCAGGCCGCGTCATGCTGCACCGCGACCTTACCTTCGAGCAATCCGCCCACAGCGCCCTGCATTC
>JAYVNK010000088.1:0-6359 GCA_043758475.1 Comamonadaceae bacterium
TTGGCTGGCGCTTTGAAAGGTCAATGTGACTGTCGTGTCGGCTGCAATGCGCAAAGCCTGTAGGAATTTGCCCTTGTCATCTATCTGACGACAGATTCGCCCCAAGTCCTACAGCCATTTGTTGGCCCAAATTCAATAATCCAGCATCACCACAAACAATGGTCCTGCCGATTTGAAAATGAACAGAAATTCGCCCTCCAGGCATCCGCCCCTCTTTGCACGCGGTATTAGCGTGACGACTGCCGACGAAGGTGGCGATGGCCCGGCCAAGCCCGTGTTGCTTGCCGCCTTGCACGCAGAGCGGTTCAAATCAGGCGGCGTGAGTTGCTACTTGGCCGGCAAGGGGCCAGCGCTGCTGCTGGTGCACAGTGTCAATGCCGCCGCCTCCGCCGCTGAAATGCGGCCCCTGTTTGACCGCTACTGCGCCACCCGCAGCGTGTTTGCAATCGACCTGCCGGGTTTCGGCTTCAGTGACCGCAGTGACCGCGCCTACACGCCGCGGGTGATGACCGACGCGCTTCACAACGTGGCAAGGGAGATCAGGCTGCGCTGCGGCGACGCGCCCATTGACGCGCTTGCACTGTCGTTGGGCTGTGAATTTCTGGCCCGCGCGGCGTTGGAAAACCCATCAAGGTGGGGGCGGCTGGCGATGGTCAGTCCCACGGGGCTGGACCGCCGCTCGGCCCGCAAAACTCCCCGTGAGGGCACCCGCTTCAACGCCGCCATGCACGCCGTGTTGAGCGTGCCACTGTGGGCCCACGCGCTGTTTGGCGCGCTGACACGCCCTTCAGTCATCCGCTATTTCCTCGAACGCACTTGGGGCAGCAAAGACATTGACGAAGCGTCGTGGGCCTATGCCGTCAAAACCGCCCGCCAGCCGGGTGCCCAGTTTGCGCCGTTCCATTTTATTTCTGGCGGGCTGTTCAGCACCGACATTCAGCAGGTCTATGCCGACCTGGTAAAGCCCGTATGGATGAGCCACGGGTTGTATGGCGATTTCACCGACTATCAGGGCATGTCGTTGCTTGGTAGGCTGGACCATTGGCAGGTCACGGCATTCGAATCCGGGGCTTTGCCTTTCTTTGAAGAACCGGGTGACTTCTTTGCGGCTTTCGACACCTTCCTGCGTGAAAGTACAGCCCCGTAATTTGCATTCAAGACATCCATGCACCTTGCAGGACTTGCGCCAGCGTTTTCTGGATATGCCTGCGCAACGCATCCCACGCCCTGCCGCCATCGATGACAAACCGCTGGTTCACCTCCAGCTCAATGCCCACATAACCTTGCGGTGGGTGACGCTTGCGCAACAGTGATGTCAGCCCGTCGCCCTTGCCCTGGTATGGGTAGTTACGACGCAGCATCAGGTCGGGCCGTTGCCGCGCCAGCGCAGCCAGCCATTGGTCAGCAAGCTGGCGCTCCCCGCTGCGTTGCGGGTCATACAGCCAGGCCACATCGGCTTGACGCACAACGCCGTTGAGTTCGGGTGTGAAGCTGTGTGAGGCGATGTGCACGACGCGCTGGCCCGCAGCAATCAGGCACGCGACCTCTGATTCCACGGTATCGCGGTAGGGCTGGTAATGTCGTGCTGCAATATCGCGGCGCATGGGCAGCGGCAAACTGCGGGTCAGCTCCGAATGCAGCTGCCGGTGGCCGATGGAGCGGTTCAGGTCAATCAGCAAACGGGTCGTCGTTCCAAAGAACAGCGGCGCGTCGAGTGCCGCAGCCAACTGCCGTGCCAGTACCAAAGCACCCCTGTCCCAACCCCGGTGCGTTTGCAGCAACGCCGCATGACCCGCAAACAGGGGCTCATACAAGGCGGGCACTTCGCAACCGCCGTGTTCGCAGGTGATGATCAGCGCATCCTTCACACCAAGTCACTCACACCGCATTTCCGTAGCTGTCCACCTCGTACGTGATGACCTGAAACTTGCTCAGGCTGTTTTGGCCAAACGCCATGGTGAGCGGCACGTCGCCCGCATCACGGCCACGCGCCATCAGCACGCGGCCAATGCGCGGTGTGTTGTGGCGGGCATCAAAGGTGTGCCAGCGCCCGCCCAGGAACACTTCAAACCAGGCGCTGAAATCCATCGGGTACGGCACGGGCGGTATCCCAATGTCGCCCAGGTAACCGGTGCAGTAGCGGGCCGGAATGTTCATGCAGCGGCACAGGGTGACAGCCAGATGGGTGAAATCACGGCACACACCGATGCGCTCCCGGTAACCTTCCAGTGCCGTGCGGGTTGCGCGGGCCTGGCTGTAGTCAAACCGCAGGTGGCGGTGCACAAAGTCGCAAATCGCCTGCACCCGCGCCCAACCCAACGGCGTGTGTCCGAACTGGTTCCAAGCGAACTGCAGCAGCTCGCTGTCTACCTCGCAATAGCGGCTGGGCAGCAGAAACTGCAGCGTTTCCAGGGGAAGATTTGTCGGATCGTGCTGCCAGGCAGACCAGTTCACCTCGTCTGGCAAGCCGGAATCGCGGATGACGGCCTCGCTATGAAACCGAACCTGGCTCACGCCGGTCAACGCGTTCACGCGCCCGCACTGGTTGCCAAAAACATCCACATATTCGTCCGCCATGAAGATTGGCTCTATCGTGACAATGTCAGGCTGCAGCAGATCGGCACGCCGGGACGGATGGACGTGCAACAGGTAGATGACGGCCATCGGCGACGTGATGGCCAGTTCAATGTCAAAGCCAATTTTGATGTGCATGGAAACTCCGGGGGAAAGGCCTTGAAGCAGCCAAAGGACTTATTACACACACGCATGAACCGTGCCCGTGCAGTGTGCCAGCAACAGTCAATATGGCCTGTGGGCAATCTGCGCAACCCGGAGTCGGCCACCCGACATAGAGCGTGGCAGAAATTTCCTACTGCAAATTGCACTTCGACGGTGATCCCAGCACCACTTCAACGGTGCGGGTCAACTCCTCTGGGTCCACAGGCTTGACCAAGTGCGCACTGAACCCTACTTGTACTGCGGTGTCCCTGTCGCGTGACTGACCATACCCTGTTAGCGCTATGATGGGCACGCCCCGGCCATTGGCGTGTTGCTGGATTTGGCGCGCCACCTCGTAGCCGTTCATGTCGGGCAGGCCGATGTCCAGCAGGATAGCGTCGGGCCTACCCGCACCCAGCGCTGCAATCGCTTTACGCCCGCTGGCCGCCTCAATCACCTCGTAACCTGACATGCGGAGCATTTCAGACATCACGGCCCGCGCGTCGTCGTTGTCTTCAACGTACAGCAAGGTACGCGGGCAGGCAGCCGTGAGCTGCCCAAACCCCGAGATGCGTTCAGACACAGGCGCGGTGACCGTGGGGAACTGCAAGGTGAACGTGCTGCCTTGGCCGACCCCCCTGCTTGCAACCCGGATGCTGCCGCCATGCAGTTCCACCAGTTGCTTGACCAGCGCCAGGCCAATACCCATACCGCTTTGCGTCCCACTGACAGGTGCCGGCCCCTGCACAAATGGCTCAAACACCTGCTTCAGCAGCTCTGGCGAGATGCCACTCCCGTGGTCTTTCACCGTCATCACGGCAAACCTGTCTGCCGGATGCAGCGCAACCTCAATCAGCGTGCCGCTGGCAGAAAATTTCAGCGCATTGCCAATCAGGTTGATGATGATTTGCTCCATGCGCACCGGGTCGGCGTTGACCCATACCGGTTGCGCCGTAACCTCGATGGTGTGCTGACGGACACGCTCGGCTGCGCGCAGGCCATCAACGCAGTTTTGCAGGCATTCGGCCAAGTCCACCGCATGCTGCTCCAGCACAATCTTGCCGGCAATCAGCCGCGACATGTCCAGCAAATCGTCAATGATGTGAACCAGATGGCGGTTTTGGCGATTGATGATGCCCAGGTATCTGTCCGTGTCCCGCTCGGTTCTGGCTCCCCGCGTCAGCACGGTCACTGCGCCGGAAATGGCCGCCAGCGGGTTGCGCAGTTCATGCCCCAGCATGGCCAGAAAGTGGTCCTTGGCGGTATTCTCTTTCTGCGCGGCATCCCGCGCCAGCCGCTCCACCTCCAGCAGGCGCTCGCGTTCACGCTCGGCGGCCAGCCTGGCCTGGCGTTCGCCATCCAGCAGTTGCCCTGCGTCGGTCAGGGACTGGTTCAAGATGTTGACTTCAGCAATCGCGGTCGGCGTGGTTGTGGGGGTTTTGCCCTGCCCCAGCGCCACCGCCGCACTGCGGGCCGTGTCTACGGCTGCAATAAACCGCCGGCCAAACGCCGCCGCCATCCCGCCAGAGACCAGCAACGCCAGCAAAAAGCCGCCCAGCGCAATGAGCACCGCGCGGTCTGCAGCAGCGTCAACCGTATCAACCGGGGCCGCCACGGCGATGGTCCAACCGGTCAATTCAGAATGGTCAAACGCCTGGTACGAGTCAACTTTTTCAAGTGTTGACAGCCGTATGAAGCCCTCGGGTTTACCCGCCGCGGCAGCCACAAGTTCGGCCCGGGCTGGTTTGCCTGAAAGCTCCTCGCTCTTGTGGCTGCGGGCAATAAACAGGCCGGCCCGGTCAATCACCGCCACGACCCAGTCGGCCGGCAAGTCCAGCTTTTTCTGAAATGATTTCCAGTATTCCAACGCAAACCCCTGGGCGATGACATAACCCTCGGCACCGGCTACCGGCGCGGGTGAATACACGGCAATGAGCTGGCGCCCCGTGCGTGCGCCTGAGAACACGTCGCTTACCCATGGCTTTTGGCTGGCGTGCACGCGGCCGATGGTGGCTGCAAACGTCGGCCCGCCGCCCACAATTGTGCTGCCATAAATTGCGCCAAAAGGCACGGCAAAAGGCACGGCAGTGTTCAACACCATCGTGCCGTCTGGCTTGACCAGGGCTATCCAGTTGTTGGCCGTGCGGTTGCTGGCCTGTGCCTGCGCGTAAAAAGCAGCAAAGTTGCCACTGGCAAGATGGGGCGAATTTCCCAGTGCATGGAGCGCTGCGAGGGAGGCCGCAATGTCTCTGTCCACCAAGAGCGCGGCCGCATTCACCGTCTTGTGCAAACCCGCCACGGCCGTGGCCTTTTCTTTAACCCGGAGATTGTTCACCGCAAACGCCGAGGCTACAACCAGGGGCAGCGTGACCGCCGCCACCATCAACGCGATGAAATTCCGGATGTGCATAGCCGTTTTTAGCACCCTTTTTCGCTGAAATTACAGAAAAAAGGGGTATTTGCCCTAAAAAAGACCGTGTTTTAGGCCTGTAGCCCGTGTGTACAGTGCATAATAAGCTATTTTATATATAGCAATCGGGTTAGTGGAATGCGATGGGCAATCGCATCCCAAAGGTGCTTGGCCCGTGTTGAAACTCCAGGCCATCCGCAGCGGCCATTGCCTCAACGTCGCTCCAGTCGATCTTGCGGTAGGCCGCGATGCTGAGTTGAAATTCTTCACCGGGTGCTGTTGCGGTTTCCGATGCGGTGGCAGCGGTGTCGAACGGCATAAGCGCCACTGTCACCACCACCTCATGGCCTTGCGGCTGCGCCGTCACCACCACATTGGCGGGCTTGGCTGCGGCGTCGGTAAGCGCCAGCAAAGCCGCGGCAAACACGCCGCGCATCGGGCTCAGCGCCACCTCAAACCCCATGCCCTGTGTCTGGCTGGCGCATTTGAATCCCCTGAAAGACAGCTCGGTCGCCACCAGGTGCAAACCTTCCTGCACGCCTTTGTCCAGCGGCACGCGCGCTTCAGGGTCGAGCGCAATCCAGCCCATCAAGTCCAGGCTCGAGCGGGTGGCTGCCGTTGCCAACTGCCGCACCTCGCTGCTGGATTTCGCCACTGCAGGCAGATCCGGCACTGCCGCCTTCAGCCGTCTTTCAATCAGTGCCGCCATCAAAGTGACGGGCTGCAAATCGCCAGCCATTCGGTGCCGCATGGCCGGTGCCAGCCTGCGCAGCAGCGCATACCGGGATGCATCTGCGTTGCGCTTCAGGTCCGTCGGAGGGTATTGCATCGGAAGCCGTCAAGGTGGGGTGGGGACTGGATGATAGGACAGCGTCTGGCCCAGGGCAATGGCAGACGTTCCTCGTCAAAACGGGCCCGAAAATGCCGATTTTGACCTTTTTAGAGTGTCAAATATGCCTCTAGCCCCCGTCCACAGTTCACAAACAGCTTCTAATATAATAGCGACTGATTTCCCGAGCGGTTCCCGGTCTGCGCGCCATCGTCATGGACGCAGCTGTGCTCTGGCACCGCGCCAGTAAACCCTTGTTGCGTGGCGAAGCCTGCCGTCACCTTGTCGGAAATCGCCTACGGCAAACATGAAAGCGTGCTTTCACCCCCAATGCCGGCGTTGCAAAGCCTCGCCATAGCCACAGCGATGTCTGCGTTTTGCGCCTAGGCCTGGGCGCGAAAT
>JAYVNK010000089.1:0-6328 GCA_043758475.1 Comamonadaceae bacterium
CAGAGTCCTGCCTCAGTCAGGCTGACGCTTTTGGTGGTGCGCGCCAGCAGTTGCGCGCCCAGCAGTTGTTCCAGCCATTTCACATGCTTGGTAACGTTGCCCTTGGCCAAGCCCAGGCGCTGCGCTGCCGCCGTGAAACTCCGGCCGCGTGCCACTTCCGCAAAGATTTCAATCGCTTTGAGCCGGTCCATGAGTGACTGTCGTTTCCATAATGAGAACAATGTATTCCGGTTTTGAGTCTATGTCGATAGGCAGCGGGTTCATAAAATCCATCGCACCACCTCAAGTCATTTTTCAAGAGCCCAGGCAGGCAGGCTGGTCGGCAGGCGACACCCGCCCGCTGCCGCCCTGGCGTATTCACCCGGAACATTTGGAGCAAACTGCATGCAATTCATACCCAGTGGACAGTCACTCGGGGCCCGCGTTGAGGGCCTCGACCTCTCGAAACCGCTGCCAGACGCCGACTTCAACCAACTGGAGCAAGCGCTCGGCAAATATGGCGTGTTGAGTTACCCCAAGCAAACCCTGACGTCGTTGCAATTGAAGACTTTTGCCGAACGCTTCGGCCATCTGGAGATCAATGTGGCCGGCCAATACCAGGAGCCCGGCTTGCCCGAAGTCATGATTTTGTCGAACAAGGTTGAGAACGGCAAAGCGCTCGGTCTGAGCGACGCAGGGCAGGACTGGCATACCGACATGTCCTACAGCAGCATGATTGCCTTCACCAATGTGCTGTACGGCATCGAAATCCCGCACCGCGCAGGCGAACCGCTGGGCAACACGGAATTTTGCAATATGCATGCGGCGTATGACGACCTGCCGGAGGACTTGAAAACCCGTCTGGCTGGCATGACGGTGACCCATGATTTCGTAAAATTCTGGGACAAAATGCGCCTCGAAAAAGGCAGCGCCCGGCCGCCGCTCACAGATGCCCAGCGCAAAGCCAAGCCCCCGGTGTCGCACCCGATTTTTTTGAAACACCCGATCACCGGCAAAAACGTGCTCTATGCCAATCCGGGCTATTCGATGCGCATCAATGAGTTGCCGGAAGAAGAAAGTGACCGCATCCTGGCGTTTCTATTCAAGCACCAACTGCAATCCAAATACCAGTACCGCCATCGCTGGACCGTGGGCGACGTGCTGATGTGGGACAACATGGGCACGCTGCACAACGCCGTGGCCGATTACCGGCTTGATGAGCACCGCTACATCAAGCGCTGCCAGGTGATGGCCAATCGCTATTTTGAGCGGGCCGATCCGGCAACCGCATGAAGCTTGTTACTTACCGAATCGGTGACGGCCCGGTGTTGACCGGTGTCGTGGTTGATATTGATGCCGGCGTCAATGTCAAAGCGCGAGTTTTAAACATCTCCGCCTGGGTTGCCAGCCTGCCGGTGTCCTTTGAGTCCCAACAGCACAACACCGCGACGGGCATTGAGGCACCCCAGGGCGGCATCATGCGCTGGCTGCAATCGGGCAGCGAGAAGATCCTGGCGCTCTCCGCTCATGTGCATGCGGCATTGGCGAATCCGGCCACCGCATTTGACCTGCTGACAGACGTGCACCTGTACGCCCCCGTCCCCAGGCCCGGCAAAATAATTGGCGTCGGCCGCAATTACGCTGACCATGCCGCAGAAACGGGCGTTGCGCCTTTCGAGACGCCGCGCCTGCTGTTCAAAGTGCCGTCCAGCGTCACCGCACCCGGCGCGGCCATCCCGCGCCCCAGCTCAGTCACCAAGATGGATTTCGAAGTGGAACTCGCGGTGGTTATGGGTGGCTATGGCAAGGATGTGCCGCAGTCGCAGGCGCTGTCTCTGGTGGCCGGCTACACCGTGATGAACGACATCAGCGCCCGTGAATTCCAGTTTGACACTGCCCCGCCACAAACATCATTCGCCAAAAGCATGGACGGTTTTGCGCCCATGGGGCCTTGGCTGGTCACGCGGGATGAGATTGTTGATCCCCAGAAGCTGGAGGTTTTTTGCTGGGTGAACGGCACCCAGATGCAGCACGGGTACACGGCCGACATGCTGTTTTCCGTCGCCACCCTGATTGCCTATGTGTCGCGCTTCATGCTGCTTGAGCCCGGCGATATCATCACCACGGGAACGCCCGCCGGCATTGGCGCTTTCAGAAAGCCGCCGGTCTACCTGCAGCCGGGCGACCGCCTTCGGTTCGAAGTCAGCCAAATCGGCAGCATGGAACATTTGATTGCCTGACTTTCGCGTCAGTGTCGCCCCCGCCCCCACGCCACCTTTCACGTCATTTTTACGTCACTTTAAACCTGACAATCAAGCCACACCCACTAAGTGCCCACCATGAAAAAATCACTTTTGCGCTTCATCGCTGCCGCGACGCTGACCGGCATCGCAGTCAGCCCGGCATTCGCGTCAGACGACTTTCCGACCAAGCCCATGCGCCTGCTGGTGGGTTTCGCAGCCGGTGGGCCAACCGACGTGATTGCGCGTGTTCTCGCGAAGGACATGACCGTCACTTTGGGGCAAGCCGTCATTGTTGAAAACAAAGCCGGTGCCAGCTCCATGATTGCAACCCGGGAAGTCAAGAGTGCTACGCCAGACGGTTACACCCTGCTGTTTTCGTCGCTCGGGCTCAACGTCAATCCGATTTTGCTGGGCGAGCAGGCGGGCTTCAACCCAAAGACTGATTTCACGCCCATCTCCAACGCCGCAACGCTGCCCCTGGTGGCGGTCAGCGCGTTTGACGCCTCTGTCAAGACCCTGCCAGATCTGCTGAAAAAAGCGCGCGGCAAACCGGAGGCGGTGAGCTTTGGGTCTTCCGGCAACGGCGGCTCCGGCCATCTGGCGGGCGAGCTGCTGGCAACGCTGGCCAAGGCAAAAATGCTGCATGTGCCCTACAAAGGCAATGGCCCGGCCTTGCTGGAAGTGATGGCAGGACGGGTAGACTTCATGTTTTACCCGGTCATCGGCATCGCCGAAAACGTCGCGTCAAAGCGCATCCAGATTCTGGCCGTGGGAACCGTCAAAAGACTGCCGCAGTTTCCCGACGCGCCGACGATGGCCGAGGCGGGTTTTCCCGGCTTTGAAGAAACCGCTCCTTGGGTTGGTTTGCTGGCACCGGCTAAAACACCTGTCGCCATCGTCAACCGCCTGAATGACGCCATGCTCAGAGCGCTGGCCAAACCGGAGGTGCGGGCGCAACTTGAGAAACTCGGTGCCGTCATCATTGGCGACTCGCCGGCCCAATTCACGGCTTACCTCAAGCGCGACTATGACCGCTGGGAAAACGTCATCAAGACAGCGGCCATCAAGGCAGACCTGAACTGATTCCACATCCAAATCATCCGTGCAGGTCGTTGCGCCTACTTCACGAATGATTTGGAAATGGAATGAAATCCTTTGGGCGCACACCCTTGAACGTCTCCAAAGCCTATTCGATTGAAGACCTTCGGCGTGCTGCAAAACGGCGCTTGCCACGGGCCGTCTTTGATTTTTTTGATGGTGGCGCTGAGGACGAAGTGACTTTGCGGGACAACCAGGCGGCCTACCAACGCACGCGCCTGGTCCCCAGAGTCCTCACCGATGTCTCGTCGATTGACACCAGCACCCTCCTGCTCGGCCAGCGCGCTGCACTGCCGCTGGCGATTGCACCCACCGGCGCGGTCGGCTTTGGCTGGCGCGGTGGCGACATTGCAATTGCCCGTGCTGCCGTGGCAGCAGGAATCCCCTACACCCTGTCAAGCACGGCCACCGCATCGATCGAGCAAATCGCCAACGCAGCCCCCGGCAGGCTCTGGTTTCAGGCCTACATCCTGCGCAACAAGCCGTTTCTTGCCGCGTTGATTGAGCGGGCGCGCGTCGCCGAATATGAGGCGCTGGTCATCACGGTTGACCTGCCGGTGGGCGGCAAGCGCGAGCGGGATTTTCGCAACGATTTTTCAGTGCCCTTCCGCTTTACACCCCGCAATATTTTCGACTTTGTGCAACACCCCGGCTGGCTTGCCACCATCATCCGCCACGGCATGCCGGTGATGGAAAACCTGGTGGGTCTGGACGCGCAGGCGACCAACGCCACGGCGATTGCCTCCTCCGTGGGCCGAAACTATGACCCCGGCTTCAATTGGGATGGCCTGCAAAAAATCCGCGACAACTGGCAGCGCAAACTGATCGTGAAAGGCATTCTCGGCCCGGCAGACGCTGTGCGCGTGGCGGCCATGGGCTGCGATGCGGTGGTGGTGTCAAACCATGGTGGCCGCCAGCTTGACGGCGCGGTCGCCACGCTGGATGCGTTGCCCGGCATCGTGCGGGCGGTCAACGGCAGCATTCCCGTGCTGCTGGATGGCGGCGTGCGCCGTGGCAGCGATGTTTTCAAGGCCCTGGCAATGGGCGCCCAAGGCGTCATGCTGGGACGCGCCACGCTCTACGGCGCTGCGGCCGCCGGAGAGCCCGGTGCCAGCCGTGCGCTGGCCATCCTGAAAGACGAGCTGGTTCGCACCATGCAACTGTGCGGCGCGCGTTCGATTGGCGAGGCGGATACTTCCCTGATATTCGGCGAAGGTGGTGCGGCAAGGGGCCGGAGATTGCAGCAATAGCTGAATCCACCCAGCGATGGGTTTTTTCCCTAATTTCTTAATTTAATAGCTAACTATGCACATCCAGCGGGGGCGACAGACATATTTTCCTCCTAATTATGCAGCGCTGTCGTAGAAAAACCGTTCTTCCACAATCTGCTCTCCCTCCCATCGCTGGTGCGTCAGCTCATCAACGCGCATGACGCGCCCCGACGCCCGGGTGAATTCAAACACCCAGTGGATCACCACGAAATCTCCGTCAATCAGGCAAGAGTCAACCGGCAGTGCGCGCACCTGCGCCACCGCAGCCATGTTGGCGCGCTCATGGGCCATCAGCGCCTCACGGCCCTTGCGCGGCGGCTGGCTGTTTTCCTGCATGGACGCGTTTGGCGCATAAAAGCGCTCAATGGCTTCAACAAATTTACCTTGCTCGACCATCGCGATAAAGGCTTGAACGGTTTGGCGGCTGGGCATGGCGTCATCATCCTGAAGGATTTCAGACTGGCAGTTTAACGATGCGGGCGGTTCTACAAATTGGCCTCAGGCATCTTGGCGCGTTCCGCAATATCATGACGCACCATGACCCCGACTACCTCACCCATTGCGCCGCCCTCCCCCATCATGTCCCGCTTCGGCGCGCGCACCACGGCGCTGGAAGCCGTAGCCAGCCTGTCGCTCACGGGGCTCAACGCCATCGTCACCGGCGGCGCGTCCGGGCTCGGCTTGGAGACTTCACGCGCGTTAGCCAGTGCAGGCACCAACGTGACGCTGGCGGTGCGCAACCTGGATCAGGGCAACGCTGCTGCCGCCGCCCTGCGCAAGGAGTTTCCCGGCGCTGCCGTATCGGTTGCCAAACTGGACCTGGGTGATCTGGCCACCGTGCGCCAGTTGGCCGCAGACTGGCTGGCCGACGGCAAAGCGCTGGACATTTTGATCAACAACGCCGCCATCATGGCCTGCCCGCTCACCCGCACCGCCCAGGGCTGGGAGGTGCAATTTGCCACCAACCACCTGGGCCACTTTGCACTGACCACCGCGCTGCTGCCCGCCCTGAAACAGGCCGCCAAAGCCAGCGGCGACGCCCGCGTTGTGTGCTTGAGTTCATCGGGTCACAAGCTCGTCGGCGTGGATTTTGACGACATCCATTTCGAGCGCCGTGAGTACAACAAGTGGAAAGCCTATGGCCAGGCCAAAAGCGCCAACGCGATGTTTGCGCTGGGCCTTCACCTGCGCCACCAGGCCGACAACATCACGGCCAATGCGGTTCACCCCGGTGGCATCATGACCGGCTTGCAGAAGTTTTTGCCGATTGAAGAAATGCGCGCCCTGGGCTGGCTCAAGGCCGACGACTCGCCGCTGGACATTTTCAAATCGCCAGCGCAGGGGGCGTCGACCAGCGTGTGGGCCGCCACCGCGCCTGAGTTGAAGCGCAAGGGCGGCCTGTACCTTGAAGACTGCCATCAAGGCATTCAGGCGGAGCCCAGTAACCGCATCTCGGGCTACTCGCCGCACATCATGGATGCAGCGGCGGCCCAGCGCCTTTGGGACGTGTCTGATTCCGTTTCCAGATCGATACGACATTAGGCGCGAAGCCGCAGACAGTGCTATAGCACGGCAAGGCGAAGCAACAACATGTCGGATTGATATGAAAATGGAATGAGGCGCTGCTGGCGGCCTGACCACGCCTGCGCCGGCCGGCAGCCAAGCGCTCAATGCGCGCTTGAACTGCCCGGCAAGATTTGCCCGGCGGCCAGAAAAATCTGCGCCGCATCCACTGTG
>JAYVNK010000090.1:0-6320 GCA_043758475.1 Comamonadaceae bacterium
TGTGGCCGCATTGACCGCGTGGCTGGAAAAAAACCTCGACGGCTTCGTCGGCCCACTGAGTGTTGAATCGTTCAAGGGTGGGCAATCCAATCCCACTTACAAGCTGGTCACGCCCGCCAAAAGCTATGTGATGCGCTCCAAGCCCGGGCCGGTTGCCAAACTGCTCAAATCCGCCCACGCGGTGGAACGGGAATTTGCCGTGATGCGTGGCCTGTACGGCAGCGGCGTGCCCGTGCCCCAGATGCATTGCCTGTGCGAAGACGAGTCGGTGATTGGCCGCGCTTTCTACATCATGGAATTCATGCAGGGCCGCGTGATGTGGGACCAGTCCCTGCCTGGCATGGGCAACGCCCAGCGCGGCGAGATTTACGACGAAATGAACCGGGTCATTGCAGCCCTGCATTCAGTCAAATTTGCCGAGCGGGGCTTAAGCGGCTACGGCAAGCCCGGCAATTATTTTGAGCGCCAGATTGGCCGCTGGAGCAAGCAGTACGTGGCCTCGGTCACGCAGGACATTCCCGAGATGGACCGGCTGATGGACTGGCTGCCACTGCATATCCCGGCCATGGCGCGGTCTGAAAGCATGGTCAGCATCGTGCACGGCGACTTCCGGCTGGACAACCTGATGTTCCATGCCACCGAGCCGCGTGTGATCGCCGTGCTGGACTGGGAGCTGTCCACCCTGGGCCACCCGCTTGCAGATTTCAGCTACCACTGCATGACATGGCACATCCCGCAGGGCCTGGGGCGCGGCATTGGTGGCCTGGATTTTGCCGCGCTGGGCATTCCCTCGGAGGAGGCCTACATCGAGCGCTATTGCGAGCGCACCGGCTTCACCACGCCCGCCGAGCTCAAACCCGACTGGAATTTTTACCTGGCCTACAACATGTTCCGCATTGCCGCCATTTTGCAGGGCATCGCAAAGCGGGTTGAGGCCGGCACGGCAGCCAGCTCGCAAGCCGTGAGCTCAGGCGCGGGTGCAAAACCGCTGGCGCAACTGGCCTGGAGATTCGCCCAGCAAGCATGAAGCGGGGCTGTACTCTTAGCCTCATCATCCAGACATCAGATCGCCAGATCAATCATTCCATCACCTAATCATTCAATCAAATCAACCGGAGACCCCCATGGACTTTGACTACTCCCCCAAAACCAAAGCACTGCAAGAGCGCCTGCACGCGTTTATGCACCAGCACATCTACCCCGCAGAGGCCGCTTACCACGCGGAGATCACCGCTAACACAGTAGCAGGCAAGCGCTGGACCCCGCTGCAAACCATTGAGAACCTGAAACCCAAAGCGCAGGCTGCCGGGTTATGGAACCTGTTTTTGCCTGTTGATAGCGCCGCTGCGTCCGGCTACTCCGGTGCTGGGCTGACGAATCAGGAATACGCGCCGCTGGCCGAAATCATGGGCCGCGTGCTGTGGTCCAGCGAAGTCTTTAACTGCTCGGCACCCGATACGGGCAACATGGAAACCATCGCCCGCTATGGCGACGACACCAACAAGGCGCGCTGGCTCAAACCGCTGCTGGAGGGCAAAATCCGCTCCGCGTTCGCCATGACCGAGCCGGATGTCGCCTCCTCTGACGCGACCAACATCGAAACCCGCATCGAACGCCGCGGTGATAACTACGTCATCAATGGCCGCAAATGGTGGATCTCCGGCGCGGGCGACCCGCGCTGCGCTGTTTACATCACCATGGGCAAGACCGACCCTGAAGCACCGCGCCATTCACAGCAAAGCATGGTGCTGGTGCCCGCCAACACGCCCGGCATCACCGTGGTGCGCCCGCTCACCGTGTTTGGCTATGACGACGCGCCGCACGGCCATATGGAAGTGTTGTTCAAGGATGTGACCGTGCCCGCGAGCAATATTCTGTTGGGCGAAGGCCGGGGCTTTGAGATCGCCCAAGGCCGCCTCGGGCCGGGGCGCATCCACCACTGCATGCGCCTGGTGGGCCTGGCCGAGCGCGCGCTGGAACTCATGTGCAAGCGCGCCTCCAGCCGCGTGGCATTCGGCAAAACCGTGGCTTCGCAAACCGTCACTCAGGAGCGCATTGCCGAGGCGCGCTGCAAGATCGACATGGCGCGCCTGCTGACCTTCAAAGCCGCCTGGCTGATGGACATCGGCGGCAACAAGGTCGCCAAAAACGAAATCGCAATGATCAAGGTGGTCGCTCCCAACATGGCCTGCCAGGTGATCGACTGGGCGATGCAGGTGCACGGCGGCGGCGGCATGTGCGACGACTTCCCGCTGGCCTACAGCTACACCGCCGCACGCACCCTGCGCTTGGCCGTCGGCCCCGACGAGGTGCATCGCAACGCCATCGCCAAGCTGGAGCTGGGGAAGTACGCTGTGAACCCCAAGGAAGTGGAAATGCCAATCACACGGGGCTGATGATGATCAATGTTTATTCATGGCCCACGCCCAATGGCCACAAAGTCCACATCATGCTGGAAGAGTGTGGTTTCCGGCTGGGGCGTGACTGGCAGGCGC
Source organism: Comamonadaceae bacterium (assembly GCA_043758475.1). Taxonomy (GTDB): domain Bacteria; phylum Pseudomonadota; class Gammaproteobacteria; order Burkholderiales; family Burkholderiaceae_C; genus JANYCG01. Next base: position 2,496 of record JAYVNK010000090.1, read on the forward strand.
ATGCTGTGAACATCGGCACGGGCGACCAGTTCAAACCCGAGTTCCTGAAAATCAGCCCTAACAACAAGATACCGGCCTTGAACGACCCGCATGGCCCGCACGGCAAGCCGATTTCAGTGTTTGAGTCAGGTGCCATCCTGCTGTACCTTGCAGCCAAGACGGGCAAGTTTCTGCCAAAAACGGACCGCCAGAAATACGACGTGCTGCAATGGCTGATGTTCCAGATGGGCGGGGTTGGCCCCATGCTGGGCCAGGCCCACCACTTCCGCATTTACGCGCCCGAGAAAATCGAGTACGCCGTCAACCGCTACACCAACGAGGCCAAGCGCCTGTACGGTGTGATGGACCGCCAACTCTCAACCCACAAATTCATCGCGGGCAACCAGTACAGCATTGCCGACATCGCGATTTTTCCGTGGCTGCGGAGTTGGCAAAACCAGGGGATTGATTGGGCTGACTTCCCGCATCTGAAAAAATGGTTTGACTTGATTGCGGCGCGCCCTGCTGTGAAGCGTGGCGTTGAAGTGCTTGCCAGCCTGCGCAAACCTCTTACGGGAGATAAAGAGCGGGAAGTACTTTTTGGAACGGCGCAGTACCAAAAGCGCTAAAAAACGCATTCAGGGCCGCTAAAAACCCAAAAAATCGAAGAAATAGGCCTCTAGCCTTCGTCCAGTCTGCATAAGTAGCTACTATTTATATAGCGATCTGGAATTCATATCCCTCAGTGCAAGTGGCGCGGTTTGCGCCCGCCGCCATGGCCCTGTCCGCCGTGGCCATTGCCAGGCCCGCCAGAACCCCCGGATCCGCCTGAACCACGGGGAGGACGGCCAATTTCAAGTGAATTGACCAGCGCATCAAAGCGCTGGGCAAACAGCTTGTCCACCTCGGCCACCACGCCACCCAGCTCGGCACCGTCAAAATGCCGCTCCAGCAGGCCAATCATGTCCTGGACCAGCAAATCGCGCTGCACCTGCATGATGGCCGCCGGGTTGGGTCCGACGAACAGCATCATGAAATCATCGCGGGACTCAGCCTCATCGTCGTCTTCATCGTCTTCGTCAAAATCGGTGTCGTAAAACGTGACTTCAATGGTGGCACCGGTCTCAGACAGCTCGTTGAGGCTCATGCACATCTCGTCGAGCGACTGGCGGAAATCTTCATCGCCGGCCACTGTCCAGCAGAGTTGCAGCACGTGCTCCGGTGCGTCAAATTTGATGCCCGGCTCATCTTCATAAGCGCTGGTAGCCCCATCAGCCAGCGAGCGCGCGCCGGCGTACTTCCAGAGCGGTTTGAGCGCGTCCTGGACCTGCTCGAAGCTCACATCGGCGCGCAACGGCACCTGGCCGTGCACATGGATCTCAAAAGGGGCGTTTTGGCGTTGCATAATTTTACTAGTGTAGCGGTGCCAGAGACCGGAATCGAACCTGCAGATTCATGCGCTTCCATTATTGTTGAAGATGGTGCCCGAGACCGGAGCGCCCCGGCCAGCTTCAAATTTGTGGAATTTTGGGGATTTTTTCGAGTGGCAGCGCCAAAATCCCCGCGCTGATTGCTGCGCAGGCCAGCTCTGCCCGCCGGTCAATCTTGCTTTTTCCGCTGAGCAGCTTGGCGTAACCGCTGCGGCTTATGCCTAGCGCTGCGGCTGCGGCATGTCGGCAAAGGGCGGGCCGTTGCGCAGGGCTCCGGGCTTGCGCTGTATCAGCGCGATGTAGTGCTGCCAGTCGTAGCAGATGTGGCCCTCGTCGGCCACGCGCGCGTGGCTAGCCACGATGGCCTCATCCGTGGCAACCTCCACCCGGCTCGTGTACAGCCGGGTGCTCACGCGCTGGCCTGCCAGTTCGCACGGCACCGAATATCGGTTGCGCGCCACCGCCACCAGGCAGGTGCTGGACACCTTGGCCGACCTCTCAACGTAGCCGCCCGGTCCCGCGCATTGCGCTGTGGCTGCGCGGTCGGTGCCAAGGCCCGGATGGCACTGACCAGGTTGCTGCCCAGGGTGTCAGTGGCCGCCACGGTGAACTCCAAGGCCGTGCTGGTGTACAACCGGGTGATGCCGTTGCGCAGGGTGGAGATCTGCACCGGCACGCTTACCAGCCCGGACACATAGGGCGCGCGCACTGGCATGAAGAGGTCCCGCGTTTCGTTGACCGCCAGGGTGAACTCCCAGCTCGGGTTTCCCGCCGCATCCACGCTGGCCCCAAGGGGCACGCCATCCAGGCGGACACCGGCGGGCAGCTGGGCCTTGACGATGACGACGGTGGCTTGGGCCTGGTTTTTGAGGCTCAGCGACAGGGGCACCCAGGCACCGCCCGAGTAGGTGACCGGCAGCTCGGGGGCAACAACGCCCAGTCCGGCCAGGAAGGCCGGGGTCCAGCCACCGGCCTGCAGGCTACTCACCAGGTCAAAGGCAAACAGGGCCGCATCGCCTTTGCCATAGGTGTTGGTGATCACACTGGGCACGCCAGCGGCTGCGGTAAAGCCAGCCCTTGCGGTGCCACCGGCCAGGTCGTACTTGAGGGCGCTGCCGCTGCTGGTGAGGGTGGTGGGGGCGAACACCGGGGCGTTGAGTTGCACCGCGTAGCCGCTTTGGGGAAGCTTGCCCCGGTAGTTCACCCCTGGGATCTCATCGAGCAGGCTGTTGCGCTCGTCATGCGTGCCATCCACGATGAGACCCGCACCGGCATACACGGCTTCCCGGATTTCCTTGACCAGGTCGGCTCCGAGCTTGCTACTGCCCCCGCTGAGCCAGAAGGTGTTGTAGCGGCCACACTGTAGTTCATGGGTAAAGTCCTGCACGGTGGTGGAGATGTGGTGCGCGATGCCCTGGGCGCTCAGGAAGGTGGTGAGCCATTGCGCACGGGCATTGGTGCAGGTTGGGTCTTCTGTGGCATTGGCTGAGTTGGGATTGCCATTGCTATTGCCGTTTCCGTTTCCGTTTCCGTTTCCGGGCTGGCAGCTCACCAGTACCAGCAGGCGCGCGTCTTTTCGCACGGCAGGGGTCGTCTCAAAGCGCACGGGGGGTTCGGTCAAGGTCAGCGTATCTTGCGCCAGCACTATGCTGCGACCACCGACTTGCGCACTCAGCACGGCGGCATAGGTATCGCCGACGGTGCCAACCGCCGTCCAGTTGGCATTGGCCGCATAGGTCGCGCCCATGTTGACGTTGGCACTGAACGGGAAGCTTGTCACCAGCCGTTGCGCCGCCGGGTCTACCAGGTTCACCGTTAATGGCAGGTTGGCGAGCGCTGCATTGCCCAGGTTGCTCACATCAAAGTTCAGAGCCACTATGTCACCCATTGGTACTTGCTTGGGGGTCGCCCGGATCGTGCCGCTCAGACCCGCCCCGGTGACAGCCGAAGACTGCACCGCAAAAGACTTGGTGTCCGTGGCCATCACGGCACCGCTGGCGTCCTTGACGACCAGGCGTGCGGTGTAGCCCCCGGCGGGCGCCGTATTCAACGGCACCAGATGATTGACATCCCTCAGCGTGCCGGCCACAAGTTCCAGTAAAGGTGAACTGACTGTCCATCGTACCGAGCCATTGGGATTGACGACACTGGTCTCCAGGGTCAGTCCTGAGACGCTTTGGTTCAAGGCAAGGTTGGTGATTCGGTCTGTCAATCGCACAGAGTCCGTTGGCAGGTAGGTCAGCTTGTCCGTTTTGATCTGGCCGGTCAAGGTTGTGGCACCGGCAATATCACTCGCGCGGATCGCAAAGGCGCTTCGGGAGCTGGCCACATAACTGTTCGCTGAATCGTACAGTCTGGCCTCCACAAAATACTGCCCAGCGTAAAACGTTCCGGTGTTCCAAAGTGCCGGGACGGA
>JAYVNK010000091.1:0-6194 GCA_043758475.1 Comamonadaceae bacterium
TGTAGCCCCCGTCCCCTGTGCATAGTCAGCTACTGAATTAATAGTAAAATTGTTGAAGAACGGCGGCTCCGCAATGTAGGTACTGGTGGGCCAGGTGTACGCCTGGCCCGCCACTCCCTTGATCCTCTCCCACAGTTTGCCAGGCTCAGTTTTGACCTTGGCATAGTTGTCGCGAAAGGCCTTGCCGTTCATCGCGAACTTAAGCAGCTGGTAGATCTCATCGCTGCTGGGCCAGATGTCGCCGAGGTAAACATCCTTGCCATTCCTGCCCTGCCCCACGGGTTCGGTCATCAAGTCACGGTTCACCGTGCCTGCTATTGCATACGCCACCACCAGCGGCGGGCTGGCCAGAAAATTCGCCTTCAGATTCGGGTGAATGCGCGCCTCAAAATTGCGGTTGCCCGAGAGCACAGCCGCGCACACCAGGTCGTTCTGGGTGATGACATCGTTGAGCTCGGGCGTCAAATCGCCCGCGTTGCCAATGCAGGTGGTGCAGCCATAGCCTGCCAATGCAAAGCCGAGTTTTTCAAGGTAAGGCAGCAGGCCGCTTTCCGTCAGGTATTCGGTGACGATGCGTGAGCCGGGGGCCAGCGAGGTTTTGACGTGCGGCTTGACCTTCAACCCCGCCTCCACCGCCTTTTTGGCAAGCAGGCCGGCCGCCAGCATCACACTCGGGTTGGACGTGTTGGTGCAACTGGTGATGGCGGCAATCAGCACATCGCCATTGCCGATGGTGATGTCATGGCTCTTGCTGGCAGGCACGCTGGCGGATGCAACGACAGGCGAATGCGCCGCAGCCAGCGTAGGCCGGCTGCCTTCCATCTCCATCAATTGACGGGCCGCCCCCAATGGCGTGGGTGGCGCTTTGGGCACCTTGGGCTGCAGCGGCTCGCCCGAGGCCCGCGCCAAGGTGCTGACGAGATGGCGGGTGTGGAATACCGCAGCGCTCTGGTTGAATCCATTCTCGGCATTGGGTTTGGAAAAAAGCGCCTCAAACTGCGCCGCCACCTTGCCCAGTTCAATGCGGTCCTGCGGTCGCTTGGGGCCGGCCAGACTGGGCGTGACGGCACCCAGGTCGAGCTTGACCACCTGCGAGTAATGAATGTCCTGCGTGAACTCAGACGCGTCGACCGTGCCGGGCACGCCAAACAGGCCCTGCGCCTTGAAGTAGGCCTCAAACGCTTCAATCTCGGCCTTGCTGCGCCCGGTGCCCCTGAAGTATTCAACCGTCTTGCCGTCCACGGGGAAGAAGCCCATGGTGGCACCGTACTCAGGAGCCATGTTGCCAATGGTGGCGCGGTCTGGCACCGACAGCGAGCGCGTGCCTTCGCCATAAAACTCGACAAACTTGCCCACCACCTTGTGACTGCGCAGCAGCTCGGTGACAGACAGCACCAGGTCGGTGGCGGTGACGCCTTCGCGCAGGCGGCCGGTGAGCTCCATGCCCACCACGTCGGGCGTCAAAAAATACACCGGCTGACCCAGCATCGCCGCTTCGGCCTCAATGCCGCCGCAGCCCCAGGCCACCACGCCAATGCCGTTGATCATGGTCGTGTGGCTGTCGGTGCCGACCAGTGTGTCGGGGTAATAGACCCCGGCGTCATTGACGTGCACACCGCGCGCCAGGTATTCAAGATTGACCTGGTGCACGATGCCAAAGCCCGGCGGCACCACGCGGAACGTGTCAAACGCCTGCATGCCCCATTTCATGAATTCATAGCGCTCGCGGTTGCGCTGGAATTCGAGCTTCATGTTGATGTCCAGCGAGTTTTTCTGGCCGTAAGAATCAACCATCACTGAATGGTCCACCACCAAATCCACCGGCACCAGCGGCTCAATGCGCTTGGGGTCTTTGCCCAGCTTGACTGCCACGCTGCGCATCGCGGCCAGGTCCGCCAGCAGCGGCACGCCGGTGAAGTCCTGCAGCAACACGCGCGACACCACAAACGGAATTTCGTCGGTGCGGTGCGCTGCGGGGTGCCAGTTGGCCACCTGCGCGACGTGTTCTGCGGTGACCTTTTTGCCATCGCCCGCAGCGCAATTTCGCAATACCGACTCCAGCACGATGCGCATCGACACCGGCAGTCGGTTGATGTTGGGGAACTGTCTGGCCAGAGCCGGCAGCGAGTAGAACTTGCCTGACCTGCCAGACGCTGTTTTGAAAGTTTGGAAGGTGGCGGTGAACTGTTCGCCAGGGCTGGCGCTGCGATTGGGTTTTGAGACAGGGGGCATGGTCTACTCCTGATGACATATTCAGAGGGCATTCTCAACGGGTATTCTGGCAGGACGCGTCGATTTTGTCTGTGCGGCGGGTGTCCGAGCGTCTTGACCTGCCACGAGGCTTCACATGGAAATTATTTTTTACCCGCTGCATCCAAACGCTAAAACGCACCGTTCTACAGGCAGGACGCAATGTTGCGTTCTTTCAAACCCAACCCACTTTCAAGGAAAACTGATCATGAAAACGCAATCCCTTCTGGCCGCTGCTGTTTTGGCTTTGCTGGCGTCTGGCATCCAGGCACAACCGGTGGTGCGTGATGGCACTCTGGCGGATGCCGGTGGCCGCACGGTGTACACGTTTGACAAGGATGAGCTCAACAAAAGCAACTGCGCAGGTGGTTGCCTGGCCGCGTGGCCCGCGTTTGTTGCCAAAGCCGGCGCCACACCGCAGGGTGACTTTGGCCTGATTGAAGCCAACGGCGCCATGCAGTGGACCGTCAAGGGCAAGCCGCTGTACTACTTTGCGGGCGACGCCAAGCCCGGCGAGCGCAACGGTGACGGCAGCGGCGGCGTGTGGCACGTGGTGGGCCAGAAGGCGGCACCGCAAGCGGCCAGGAGCGCGGGCTATACCTACTGATTCTTGCCGCCCCGTAAATCTGATGAACCGTCCTGTTGAACTTCCCAGCCCCTGTACCCTGCCCTTTTGATCGGATAGGATTGCAATCGGGCGGGCCTGCAAGGTTTGCTTGACCGGCCACAGGGGAAACTTCAACATGGACGACCGCGAAGAAATAGAAACATTGCTGTCACGCATCGCCCTGCGCGACGCTGCTGCGCTGAAGGCTCTTTACCGCCTTGTCGCCAGCCGTTTGATGGCCGTCGCCTGGCGTGTTGTACAAGACCGGGCACTGGCCGAAGACGTGCTGCAAGAGGTGTTTTTAACGGTATGGAACCAGTCCGCCCAGCGCGTGGCCGGGCAAACCCTGTCGCTGGCCTGGCTGTGCGTGGTCACGCGCAACCGGGCCATCGACGCGCACCGCAAAAAGAAACCTGAAACGTCTTTGCATTGGCAGGATGACAGCGGCGAAGAGCATTTTCATGATGTTCCGGATGAATCCGGCTCCCCCATGGAACACCTGCTGGCCCATGAAGACGGTTGGAGGTTGGGGAAGTGTTTGGGCGGGCTTGAAACAGAGCCACGGCAAGCCGTGCAACTGGCGTTTTTTGAAGGCCTGACGCACCCCGAAATTGCGGAGCGCATGCGCCGCCCGCTGGGCACCATCAAGGCCTGGACGCGGCGCAGCCTGCTGCGCCTCAAAGGCTGCATGGAGGCCGCCGCATGAACTGGCATCAAAACGCCTGCGCAGTCGATCAACTGGCCGCCAGCTACGTGCTGGGCACCCTGCAAGGCCGTGCCCGCAGGCGGTTTGAAGCGGTCATGCGCACATCGCCCGCAATGGCCGATGCCGTCGCCTCCTGGACCGAACGCCTGGTGCCAATGCTGACCACCCTGCCGCCCATGGAGCCCAGCGAGGCGCTATGGGACAGCATTGCGCTGCGCAGTGGCTTGGAGACCGGCGGTAGCGATGCCAGCGCACAGGTCCGCGGGTCTGGGGCAACACCAAACTCGCCCTCACCACCCCGCACGGCAGCAGGCGCGGCTTCGATCCCTTGGTGGCGGAGATTGCTCGCGCCGATCCCTGCGGGTGCCTTGGCCATGGGCCTGGTGCTCGGCAGCGTGGTGCCTGCACTCTGGCAAGCGCAGGTACAGAGCCAGCGCGCCTCCCAGTTGCCTGAAAGTTACGTCGGCGTGCTGGCCACAGCCCAAGGCAAGCCAGGGCTGATCGTCTCAAGCCTGCGGCGCGGCAACGTGGTGGAGGTCAAGCAGATTGCTCCGGTGGACGTGCCCGCCGGGCGCACGCTGCATTTGTGGCGCATTGACAAAGATGGCAACACCACGTCACTGGGGCCGATTCCGAGTGGCAAGTGGGTACGCATCGCCTTGAACGAACCGGCAGAAAAAGTATTTTTCCCTGCCGTTGAACTGGCCGTATCGATTGAGCCGCTGGGCAGCAACCCGGTTGTGCCCAGCCAGGCGTATGTTTACCGGGGGCTGTGTGGGAAGTTGTGGAGATAAGAGTAAAATTGGCTTGAAGCCCTTGTCCCAATTACATAGTTAGCTACCTAATTTATAGCGCATTAAACGACGAGCGACATGAGTGTTTCATAGCTGTCAACCACGTCATACCTAACCTGGTCAGACGTGAGTCTGGAAAAAAACTTGCGGGCACACTCGATTTTGCTTTCTTCCATTTTGCGCAAGTCCATGCTGGACATGGAACCCTTGGTTTCGGCGACAAAGTAGACGTGCTTGACCTCGCCTTCCCGGAACGCAATGGCCCAATCCGGGTTGTAGTTGCCGACCGGTGTAGGAATGAAGAAGCCGCGCGGTAACTTGGCGTACACGACTACCTCGGTGCTCGCATCCAGTTCCCGCACAAAGTCGCGCTCATTCTTTGAGTCGGTGAACACGTAGTCGTAAATGTGGTGATTGGCTTTGACCGCCTTGCTGAAATCTTCCTTGGGCTTGTCCTGGGTGAAGATGTCCATGGTGTGCGTGTCGCCAGTCGGGTCGTAGGCAATGTGCTCCACGATCACGGTCGCCTTCTGTTCGTTCATCAGGCGCGCCGCTTTTTGCATGAAGTCTTCCGGATTCGTGCGGTACTGACTAAAAACTGCTTTGTTGATGCCCTGCAAAACACTGGCAACAGTCGCGCGGGTCAGTTGAGTCTCACCAGCCAATCGGCCAATCAGGTCGTACTTTACTGCGGAATGGGCTGACGCTCTGTGCAAATCAGTGGTTGATTGCATCACTTTGAATGACTCGCCTTGCTTGAGCCCGTCATAGGTGGACACCTCGTTTTGCTCGCCCATCACCACGGTGTACTGCATGGGACTGACTTTTAGCTCGGCCTCCAAGGTTTTCACGCACTTGGCCACCAGCTCCGGCGTTTCAAATTCCACCGTGTAAGCCGCTTTGCGGTTGATGCGATTCCACAGCGCCTTGAACTCGGCTTTGTCGAAGTTGGCGTTCAGCGGATTGGTTTTTGCCTTGCGGTCATCCCCGATATCCGGCAGTTGCATGTCGCTGAACACGCTGTTGATCAACGCAAAAACTGCATCCGCGTGGCTCGCCAGCTCAGGCGGCAGCGCCGCAAGCTTTCCTTCTTTCAGCGCCTCATGGTAGGTGCCGGTGATGCGGTCTGCATCGTCGGTGTAGTCGTTTTTAGCCAGGTACTTGTATATCTGCTTGGCCAGGTGCGGGGTCACTTCCACATCGCCAGCGATGGATTTGAGCACCTTGCCGGTGAAATAGGACTCGTCCGCCACCCGTGGCCGCTCCGACAATCCGTCGCTGATATCCCGCTGCAACGCGGTCACAAAGTCCTTGTAACTCTCGCTGGCCACCACCGTGAGCACGTTCACTTGGTGCACCGTGGCCGGGTTGTCCATGCGGTCGCCATGCTGGTTGACAGACAATCGCAGCCCGCGCCCCACTTCCTGGCGGCGGCTTACCGTGTTGTCGCTGTGCTTCAACGTGCAGATCACAAACACGTTGGGGTTGTCCCAACCCTCGCGCAACGCGGAATGCGAGAAGATGAACCGCACCGGCTCCTCGAAGGACAGCAGGCGCTCCTTGTCTTTCAAGATCAGGTCATACGCATCCACATCGTCGGCTTCGGTGGACTTCTTTCCCGTCTCCGGGTCTACCATGCGCTTGGTCTTCTTGTCGATGGAGAAGTAACCGTTGTGCGTCTTGGCGGTCGCTATGCCTTTGAGGTAGCGGTTGTAGGGTCTTGAATCGTCATGAAGGTCCAGCGTCAGCACCTCGGCCAGTTGCTGGTTGTACTCCTCCTCAAACATCTGGGCGTATTCGCCCGCCATTTCAACCGAACCGTCGCCCGCATCGTTGT
>JAYVNK010000092.1:0-6192 GCA_043758475.1 Comamonadaceae bacterium
CAGTAGCACGTCAACGACGCCAATGGTTCGAGGGGCTGTGGGCCAATGCAAGTGAACCAGTGACCCTCAAACACGCATGAAATCTTCTAATGGACAATCCCGGATGAATGGCTTATGAACATTGCCCTGAAAACAAAATCGCCCGCCGCCCATGGTCAAACGGGTGCCCATTTGGCGGGTCAAGCCGCTGCCACCGCGCCCCACGTCGGCCCCGTTGACTGGCGCCGCCTGGTGCAGTGGCTGCAGGCGGACGGCGTAATTTCTGCAGAAGAGGCGCAACGCACCATTGCCCGCTGCGCCCAGGCCGAGAGTGCCCAGCACCCGCTGGTGCGCCTGGCCAGCGTGTCCATGCGCCGCGCCAGCGACGACAAGCCGCTGGACATTGAAATGCTGGCCCAGTGGCTGGCGGGCCGTGCGGGCCTGGGCTATATGCGCATTGACCCACTCAAGGTGGACGTGGGCAAGGTAGCCGACACCATGAGCGCCGCCTACGCTGAGCGCCACAAAATACTGCCGGTCCAGGTCACGCCGACCGAGCTGGTGGTGGCCTCTGCCGAACCCTTCATCACCGACTGGGTGGCCGAGGTGGAGCGCCAGGCCCGGCGCCGCGTGCGCCGCGTGGTGGCCAGCCCGCAGGACATCCACAAATTCACGGTCGAGTTTTTTGCGCTGGCCAAATCGGTGCGCTCGGCGATGAAAGCCGGTGGCAATAGCGGCGGAGCCAGTTTTGAGCAACTGGTGGAACTTGGCAAAACCAACAAGCAGCTTGATGCCAATGACCAGGGCGTGGTGCAGGTGGTGGACTGGCTCTGGCAGTATGCGTTTGACCAGCGCGCCAGCGACATCCACCTGGAGCCGCGCCGCGAGCAGGGCGTGATCCGCTTCCGGATTGACGGCGTGCTGCACCCGGTGTACCAGATGCCCATGGGCGTGCTCAACGCCATGACGGCGCGCATCAAGCTGCTGGGCCGCATGGACGTGGTCGAAAAGCGCCGCCCGCAGGATGGCCGCATCAAGACCCGCAACCCGCGCGGCGATGAGATCGAGATGCGCATCTCCACCCTGCCCACGGCTTTTGGCGAGAAGATGGTGATGCGGATTTTTGATCCCGACAACGCCGTCAAAGACCTGGACGCGCTGGGTTTTGCGGCCCATGACGCGCTGCGCTGGGAGGCGCTGGTCAAACGGCCGCACGGCATTATTCTGGTGACCGGCCCGACGGGCTCGGGCAAGACCACCACGCTGTATTCCACCCTGAAGCGTGTGGCCACGGAAGAAGTGAATGTGAGCACGGTGGAAGACCCGATTGAGATGATCGAGCCGTCTTTCAACCAGACCCAGGTGCAGACCCAGCTTGATTTTGGCTTCACCGAGGGCCTGCGCGCCCTCATGCGGCAGGACCCGGACATCATCATGGTGGGCGAAATACGCGACCTGCAAACGGCTGAGATGGCGGTGCAGGCGGCGCTCACCGGGCACTTGGTGTTCTCGACCCTGCACACCAACGATGCGCCTTCAGCTGTTACGCGCATGATGGAGCTGGGCATTCCGTCTTACCTCATCAACGCGACCTTGCTGGGCGTGCTGGCGCAGCGCCTGGTGCGCACGCTGTGCAGGCATTGCAAGCTGCCCGATGACACCACGCCCAGGGAAGCCCTGGGTGAAATCGTCAAGCCGTGGCAGATCAGCGGCGGCTACAAACCGTTTAAACCGGTCGGCTGCGTGGACTGCCGCATGACCGGTTTCATGGGCCGCATGGGCCTGTATGAACTATTGGTCGTCAGCGAAGCCTTCAAGGCCAAAGTCAGCAACGAGCCTAACATTGACGCGCTCAAGCGCCAGGCGGTGGCCGACGGCATGCGGCCGCTGCGGCTGGCCGGTGCCCTGCGGGTGGCCGAAGGTCAGACAGTCATTGAGGAAGTGCTGACTTCCACGCCGCCGCTGTCCTGACCTGTTGAAGCTGATGCATTGGCGACATAGGTGGAATCCACATCTAGGCAAACGGGAATTCCCATGCAAAATGCAGGGACGAAATTCTTAGAAGGAGACCGGTATGCATTTGATCAAAAGTCAGAAAGACTTTTTTGCGGGGCTGTTGTTCATGGCGCTGGGCATCGCCTTCGCCCTGGGCGCCAGAACCTACAACGTTGGTACGGGCGCGCGCATGGGCCCCGGTTACTTTCCACTGATGCTGGGGGTTGTCCTGGCGCTTCTGGGGGCCATCGAGATTGTCAAAGCGCTTGTGGTCGGCAAGCCAGACGGCGACAAGATTGGCAAATGGATCTGGAAGCCGGTCGGCTTTATCGTCGTTGCCAACCTGGCGTTCGGAGTTTTGCTGGGCGGATTGCCCAGCATCAAGCTGCCGGCAATGGGATTGGTCATCGCCATTTTTGCGCTGACGATCATCAGCGCAAAAGCCGGCTCGGAATTCAAGCTCAAAGAGGTGCTGATACTTTCGAGCATTCTGGCGGTCGGCAGCTACCTTGTGTTCATCTTGATGCTCAAGCTGCAGATTCAGGTGTGGCCCACGTTCATTTCAGGTTGATGGAGTAAGTCATGGAATTAATCTCGAACCTTTCCCTTGGTTTTGGCGTTGCCTTCACGCCCATCAACCTGCTGTATGCGCTGATTGGCTGCCTGCTTGGCACGCTGATTGGGGTGCTGCCGGGCATCGGGCCCGTGGCGACCATCGCCATGCTTTTGCCTGCGACTTACGCGCTGCCACCTGTGTCGGCGCTGATCATGCTGGCCGGTATTTACTACGGTGCGCAGTACGGCGGTTCCACCACTGCCATTTTGGTGAATTTGCCGGGAGAATCGTCCTCGGTGGTTACCTGTATTGATGGTTACCAGATGGCGCGAAAAGGGCGAGCGGGACCGGCGCTGGCGGCAGCGGGCTTGGGCTCGTTCTTTGCTGGCTGCGTCGGCACGTTGATTTTGGCGGCCTTTGCGCCCCCCTTGACCGAACTGGCCTTCAAGTTTGGGCCGGCCGAGTATTTTTCGCTGATGATTCTGGGCTTGATTGGTGCCGTGGTGCTGGCGTCTGGCTCGCTCCTCAAGGCCATTGCAATGATTGTGTTGGGCCTGTTGATGGGCCTGGTGGGCACCGACGTGAATTCGGGCGTGGCCCGATACAGTTTTGACATTCCAGAGCTGACCGACGGCATCGGTTTCGTGGCGGTCGCCATGGGCGTGTTCGGTTACGGTGAAATCATCAGCAACCTGGCGCAGCCAGAGGATGACCGTGAAGTGTTCACCGCCAAGGTAGAGGGCCTCTGGCCCACCAAGCAGGATTTCAAGGACATGACGCCAGCCGTCTTGCGCGGCACCTTTCTGGGCTCGGCCTTGGGGATTTTGCCGGGCGGTGGCGCTTTGCTGGCATCGTTTGCGTCCTACGCGCTTGAGAAAAAGATGAAAGCCAAGCCGGGCGAAGTGCCGTTCGGTCAAGGCAACATCCGTGGCGTGGCTGGGCCAGAGTCGGCCAACAACGCCGGTGCACAAACCTCGTTCATCCCTCTGCTCACACTGGGCATTCCACCCAATGCCGTGATGGCCCTGATGGTCGGCGCCATGACCATTCACAACATCCAGCCGGGCCCGCAGGTCATGACCAGCAACCCGCAGCTGTTTTGGGGCCTGATTGCCTCCATGTGGATTGGCAACCTGATGCTCATCATTTTGAACTTGCCACTGATCGGCATGTGGATCAAGCTGCTGACCGTGCCGTACCGCTGGCTATTCCCGGCCATTGTGCTGTTCTGCGCGATTGGCGTGTACAGCACCAACAACAGCACGTTTGACATCTGGCTGGTGGCGGCATTCGGCTTCATTGGCTACATGTTCAACAAGCTGGGCATGGAACCCGCGCCTTTGCTGCTGGGCTTCATTCTGGGGCCGATGATGGAAGAAAACCTGCGACGGGCCTTGTTGCTGTCGCGCGGTGACTGGAGCGTGTTTGTGACCCGTGGGCTGTCGGCCAGTTTGCTGGCTGCTGCGGTGCTCATGCTGGTTATTGTGCTGCTGCCAGCCATCAAGAGCAAGCGCGAAGAGGCCTTCGTCGAAGAGTAAGCTGGCGGCTTTGCTTAATCCAATGCGGCACCTTCGGGTGCCGTTTTTCATGGGTGCTGGCCAAGGTCTGGATTCATGGCTACTGCGGCACAATCAAGACCTTATTCCATTTCTAAATCATCCGTGCAGGTCGTTGCACCTCCTAGCCGTGCCAAAGCACTGTCTTCGTCGGCGCGCCTACTTCACGAATGATTTAGAAATGGAATTAAAGAACAGAATGACTGCAATACCAAAAGCCCCATGCCATTGACATACCGGCCCACGCAGCACCCGCAACGGGCGGCGCTGCACAATGAAATCCATGCTCGCCCGCCCGAGGCAATGACCGTGCCCGTGGCGATCTCCCACGTGGTGATGCTGTGCGATGCGGCGCAGCGCGCGGCCAGCCGCGAGCACGTGGCTGCCTTGCTGCGCGACCACCATTTGCCGCAGCCCGATGGGCTGACGACCCACCTGCGCATGGCCGTGGGGCAATTTCGCATTCGCTGGGAGCTGCACACCGAATTTGTCTCGTGGACCTTCATGCGTGACCTCGCCCCCAGCCGGGTAAGCGACGCCTCGAATGACCCCGCACCGGCTATCGACGCTGTCCCACAGGACTGGTTTGCCGCGCTGCCCGGTCAATGCCTCACCAGCCTGCATTTGTGGGTGTTGCCAGCCGATGCATCGGTGACGGATTCGCAAGTCAAGCGCCTGCTGGACGAGGACACCCTGGTTGCCTCCACCGTGGCCGACGGTTTTGGCGAGATTTATACCGACTTTGCCATTCATGCCGATGGCTTTTCACGCATGCTGCTGTTTGCCGGTGGCATGACACAGCGCAGGCTGGGCCGGCTGGTACAGCGCCTGCTGGAGATTGAAACCTACCGCATGGCCGCCCTGCTCGGCTTGCCTGCGGCCAGGGACGCCTACGCCGTGCTCGCGTCCGCAGAACGCGAACTCGCTGAGCTGGCCCAGTCCATCCGCAGCGCCACGCGCGAAGACGAGCCGCTGCTGCTGGACCGCCTGACCAAGCTTGCTGGCGAGGTAGAAAGCCAGCATGCCGCGACGCATTCGCGATTCTCGGCCAGCAGCGCTTATTTTGAGCTGGTGGACCGGCGCATTGACGACATTGCCGAATCGCGCCTGGCGGGCATGCAGACCATCCGCGACTTCATGGACCGTCGCCTCACGCCCGCGCGCAGCACCTGCGAATGGGCCACGCGCCGGCAAGATGCGCTGTCTCAGCGCGTATCGCGCATCAGCAACCTGCTGCGCACACGGGTCGAGATTGAACAGCAGCAAAGCAGCCAGGCGCTGCTGTCCACCATGAACGCGCGCCAGGACTTGCAGCTCAAACTCCAGTCCACCGTGGAGGGCCTGTCGGTGGCGGCTATTACCTATTACATCGTGGGGCTGATCAGCTTCCTGGCCAAGGGCGCGCAGGGTTTTGGCTGGCCCTGGAGCCCCGAGACCACGGCAGCGGCGGCCATTCCGGCGGTGGCCATCGGGATTTGGTGGTCGTTGCGCCGCCTGCACAACCGGGCGCTGAAAGCCTGACAGAATCACGCCACCACCCTAACGGATCACTGGCTGCAAGCGCAAAGCACTGCCAGGAACTGCCACAACCTGCGAACCAACACCATGAACTTCAACCATCACAACCCTTACCCTTCCACACGAATCCCCTTGTTTGCACGCAATGTCGTGTCCACCTCGCATCCCCTGGCGGCGCAGGCAGGCTTGAGCATGCTGTACAAAGGCGGCAACGCGGTGGATGCCGCTGTGGCCGCCGCCGCCGCCATGACGATTTGCGAACCGGTGAGCAACGGTCTGGGCAGCGACGCGTTTTGCATTTTGTGGGACGGCACAGAGCTGCACGGGCTGAACGCCTCGGGCCGGGCGCAGCAGGCCTGGACGCCCGGCTACTTTTCCCGCAAATATGGGTCCGACGCGCAAACGCCACCCAAACGCGGCTTTGACTCAGTCACCGTGCCAGGGGCCGTGAGCGCGTGGGTGGCCTTGAGCGAACGCTTTGGCAAGCTGCCGTTTGCCGACCTGCTGGCACCCGCCATCGACATTGCCGAGCGCGGCTACTGCGTGGCGCCCATCCTTCAGGGCAAGTGGACTGCACCGGTGGATGAG
>JAYVNK010000093.1:0-6186 GCA_043758475.1 Comamonadaceae bacterium
GCCCATGTGTTGGCAGCCGATTACACGCCGCTGTCTGCAGTTGACATCTTCGTGAAAGATCTGGGGCTGGTGCTGGACATGGCCCGCGTCAGAAAATTCCCGCTACCGCTCTCAAGCACCGCGCACCAGATGTTCATGCAGGCGTCCACGGCCGGCTTCGCCAAGGAAGATGACAGCGCCGTGATCAAGATATTTCCGGGCATTGAGTTGCCGAAAAAGTCATGAGCAATATTGTTTTAGGGTGTATCGCAGACGACTTCACCGGCGCGACCGACCTGGCCAACAACCTGGTGCGTGCGGGCATGCGCGTGGTGCAGACGATTGGCGTGCCGGCCAAGGCTCTGCAGGCGGATGTAGATGCCGTCGTGATTGCGCTGAAGTCCCGCACGGTGTTGCCGCAGGACGCGGTATCGCAGTCGCTGCAGGCCCTTTCGTGGCTCAAGGCCCAGGGCGCGCGGCAAATCTACTTTAAATACTGCTCTACTTTTGACAGCTCCGCACAGGGCAATATTGGCCCTGTGCTGGAGGCCCTGATGGATGCGCTGGGCACAGACTTCACCATCGCCACCCCGGCCTTCCCGGACAACAATCGAACCGTGTTCAAGGGCTATCTGTTTGTGGGCGATGTGCTGCTCAATGAAAGCGGCATGCAAAATCACCCGCTCACGCCGATGGTGGATGCCAACCTGGTGCGGGTGTTGCAGGCGCAGACGCAGCGCAAGGTGGGGCTGATTGACCATGGCGTGCTCGCGCGCGGCGCATCCGCCATCGCAGCGCGCATTGCCGAGCTTAAATCGCAGGGCGCAGCAGTCGCCATCGTCGATTCCATTTCCAACGACGACCTGATGCGACTGGGGCCGGCGTTGAAAGACATGCCTCTGGTCACCGCAGGCTCCGGCGTGGCCATTGGCTTGCCACAGAACTTCGGCATAACACCCTCTGCAGGTGCCAGTGTCCTGCCCCCGCGTGGTGGCTGGCAGGCCGTGGTGTCTGGCAGTTGCTCAACGGTCACCCATCGGCAGGTGGCGGATTTCATTGCGCGCGGCCATCCTGCGCTGGCACTGGACCCACTGCAAATTGCCGACGACGTGGCCAAAGGCATCGATGCAAGCGCCAAGGCTCTGGCATGGGCAGCGCCCTTGCTGAAAAGCGGGCCAGTGCTGGTGTACTCAACCGCCGACCCGGCTGCCGTGAAATCCGTGCAGGCGACTCTTGGCGTTGACGATGCCGGTGCGATAGTGGAGCGCACGCTGGCGTCAGTGGCACGCGGCCTGGTCGCGCTGGGCGTGCGACAACTCATCGTGGCCGGCGGCGAAACATCGGGTGCGTGTGTGCTGGCGCTCAACGTAACACAGATGCAGATTGGCCCGCAAATCGATCCTGGCGTGCCATGGTGCCATGCAAAGTCTGACGGGCGTGCCCACAGCACAAGCGCCAATCCCAGCGTCGGCCTGCACCTGGCGCTGAAATCAGGCAACTTTGGCACCGACGATTTCTTCACCAAGGCGTGGGCGCTGCTGCCTTGAATTTGCTGCGATGATCAGTGCCGTGAATCCGCCATGAACCTGCCATGAATGAACACCAAGCCCGTGATGAGATCTGCCGCATCGGCAAGAGCCTGTTTGAGCGCGGCTATGTGCATGCCACGGCAGGCAATATCAGCGTGCGGCTGGATGAGGCCGATGGCGGCGGCTACCTGATTACGCCGACCGACGCCTGCCTGGGCCAACTGGACCCTGCCCGTCTCGCCCGCCTGGACGCTGAGGCGCGCCAGACAGGCGGCGATATTGCTAGAAAAACAATATCTATACATTTAGCTATCATAAGGGCTAGCAGGCAATTTGACACCGAAACCCGGTGCGTGATCCACACCCACAGCACACATTGCGTGGCGTTGAGTATGCAACCCACTGGCGGCGAACTTCTGCCACCCATCACACCGTATTTCGTGATGAAAGTAGGCCACGTGCCGCTCATTGCCTACCACCGCCCCGGCGACCCCAAAACAGCCGAGCAGGTGGCCCAGACCATCAACCGCTACGGCCAGCAGGGTACGCCCATCCGTGCCGTGATGCTGGAGCGGCTGGGCCCCAATGTGTGGCATGACACACCCGCCGCCGCCATGGCCACCCTTGAAGAGCTGGAAGAAACGGCCCGCCTGTGGCACATCAGCCAGCCCAAGCCTGATGCCTTGAATGAGGACCAGATCAGCGAGCTGCGCACGGTCTTTAGCGCTCGCTGGTAAGCCGATTCTCTTCCTTGTCATTCATTTTCAACGCACCACACTGCCATGCCAAAATTCGCCGCCAACCTGTCCATGATGTATCCGGATGTGCCGTTTCTTGACCGCTTTGAGGCAGCGGCTAAAGACGGATTCAAGGCGGTTGAATTCTTGTTTCCCTATGCGTGGGACGCTTCAGAAATTTCAGCGCGGCTCAAAGGCAATGGCTTGCAGCAGGTGCTGTTCAACATGCCACCGGGCGGCACGCAGCGTGACACCATCGCCGCTGCCTGGGATGCCGGCATGCGTGGCACAGCCTGTCTGGCCGGTCGCGAAGAGGACTTTCGCGCCGGTGTGCGCCTGGCGCTGGACTACGCGCAGGCGCTGGATTGCCCCCGCATTCATGTGATGGCCGGCCTGATTCCTGCCGGTCTTGAGCGGGACGCCGTGCAGCCCGCCTACGCTGCCAACCTGCGCTGGGCTGCGGCTGAGGCCGCCCGTGCCGGGCGTGACATCCTGATCGAACCCATCAACACGCGCGATATCCCTGGCTTCTTTCTGAACCGGCAAGACCACGCGCACGAGATCATCCAGCAGGTGGGCGCGGCCAACCTCAAAGTGCAGATGGACCTGTACCACTGCCAGATCGTGGAAGGCGACGTGGCCATGAAAATCCGCCAGTACCTGCCCACCGGGCGGGTCGGGCATTTTCAGATTGCGGGTGTGCCGCAGCGCCATGAGCCCGACTTGGGCGAAGTCAACTACCCGTACCTGTTTGGGGTGATCGACGAGGTGTCCAAAGAATGCAATTGGGACGGCTGGATCGGCTGCGAGTACCGGCCCCTGAATGGCGCACAGGCTGGGGGAACGTCAGCCGGGTTGGGGTGGCTGAGGGCTTGGCTTGGACCTTGAACTTGTCCGTAAATAAAGTAACAAGGACGCAGGCTTCTTTGAAGCCCTTTGGAAGTCGGGACTAGGTTTTTAGGCGTTTGAACCCGCCAGCAACCCCCGCCCTACCACCTGCGCCTGAACCTCGGCCGCGCCTTCAAAGATATTGAGGATGCGTGCATCGCACAGCACGCGGCTGATCTCGAATTCCAGCGCGTAGCCGTTGCCGCCGTGGATTTGCAGGCTGACATCTGCGTTGCTCCAAGCCACGCGCGCGGCCAATAGCTTGGCCATGCCAGCCTCGATGTCGCAGCGGTGGCCTTTGTCTTTCTCAGTGGCGGCAAAGTAGGTCAACTCGCGCGCCATCACAGTCTCTGCCAGCATCAGGGCCAGCTTGTCCGACACGCGCGGGAACTCGATGATCGGCTGGCCAAATTGTCGGCGGTCGCTGGCGTATTTGACGCCCAGGTCGTAAGCTTTCCACGCCACTCCAACGGCGCGGGCTGCAGTCTGCACCCGCGCGCCTTCAAAGGTCTGCATCAATTGCTTGAAGCCTTGGCCTTGCACGCCGCCAAGCAGGCCGTCAGCGGACACGTAGAAATCGTTGAAGGCAATCTCGTACTCTTTCATGCCACGATAACCCAGCACCTTGATCTCGCCGCCGCTCATGCCGGCCGCAGGAAACGGGTCGCTGCACGTGCCGCGCGGCTTGCCCGCCAGCAACAGGCTCAAGCCGCCGTAACCCTTGTCAGTAGCACTGGTACGCGCCAGCACGGTCATCAGGTCGCTGCGCGAGCCATGGGTGATCCAGGTCTTGTTGCCATCAATGCGCCAACTGCCATCTGCCGCTGGCGTGGCGCGGGTGCGCAGCGAGCCCAAGTCAGAGCCGGTGTCGGGCTCGGTGAAGACCGCTGTGGGCAGCACCTCACCCGAGGCGATGCCGGGCAGCCAGCGGGTTTTTTGCGCTGGCGTGCCGGCCAGCGAGATCAGCTCGCCGGCAATCTCGGACCGCGTGCCCAGAGACCCCGCTGCAATCCAGGCGCGGCTCAATTCTTCGGTCACCACGCACATGGCCAGCTTGCCCATGCCCAGCCCGCCAAATTCGGGGGCGATGCAGATGCCAAACACGCCCAGCGCGGCCATCTCGGCAATCATGCTGTCTGGGATCAGTTCGTCGGCCAGATGCCATTGGTGCGCGTGAGGCGCGATGCGCTCGCGGCTGAAGCGGCGGAACTGGTCACGCACGATGTCAAGGTCAGGGTCGTTCAGGCTTTCATTCACGCTGGCGCCCGAGCGCACCTGTTCAACCAGCGCGTGGCGCGCCCGCGCGGTGTTGCCGTGCTCCAGAAACCACGCCACTGCGGGGTCACGCCGCAGCGTCTGCACGGCATCATTCAGGCCCAATTCGTCGGGCCGGAATATTTCGTTCTGGCTCATGGGAATGCCCCCTGCCAGTTGCTGCAGGTATTCGCCGATGCCAACGCCGAGCAGCAGGTTCTCTGTGGGGCGCAGGGCGAGCTGTGACTGCGCATCCGGGCTGGCATCGATGGCCAGGCGCTGGCCCCAGCGGGCGGTGGCGAGGATAGCCTGCGCGGTAGTGGCGATCCAGGCCAGCCCGTGCAAGGCGCGCTGGTTGCGATGCGCCAGTTGGGCATCCAGCTGCCCGTTGACCATGACGAGGCCGCGTGTTAACTGCTTCGCGGCAGTGACGTAGGCGTGCACGGGCGCCGCCAGCCCGTTTAAATTTTCAAAAATTTTCATGGTGTTTCTTTGCAGGTCGCATTGACGTAAGCCATTGACTGGAATGATTTAACCCTGCGGTCCGGCCACCAGGCCACGATCATGCATCTGCCCAATTTGCGTGCCGGACAGGCCCAGCAGTTCACCCAAAACCTGATCAGTGTGTTCGCCTTGCCTTGGTGCGCGCGTCGCATTGGCGCGCTCGCCGTGGCTGAAACTTGCCGCCGCGCCGGGTGTGGGGTAGGTCAGTCCGCTGGGGTGCGCCACG
Organism: Comamonadaceae bacterium; assembly: GCA_043758475.1. GTDB lineage: Bacteria > Pseudomonadota > Gammaproteobacteria > Burkholderiales > Burkholderiaceae_C > JANYCG01. The sequence goes on from JAYVNK010000093.1 coordinate 5,118, forward strand.
GAGCTGAACAGGGGGTTGGTGGACACCAGCCTGGGCTCCTCAGTCAACGCGGATTTCAGCGTGTGGTACGGCCCCCAGCACACGCCATTGGCATCAAACGCCGAGCCCAGCGCGTCAGCATGGCGCAACGCAATCGCCGCCTCCACCAGGGGCGTGAGTACGCTGCGGTGCGTGAAGCGCAGGCCTTCGTCCTTCGTGAACGAGACGCCCAGCGCGGCTTCTATCCCGGCCATTGCCGCGCCCAAGTCGAGCGACTTCACCAAGCCCGTCCACTGCCGGGGCGTGATGGCCACCACCATCAGGCGCTTGCCGTCTGCCGTCTTGAAATCACGCCCGAACGCACCAAACAGGGTGTTGCCCATTCTGGGCCGGTCCGCACCGCCATGCACCTCGGCAATTTGGCCCAAATGCCCGAGTGACGCGATGGCCACGTCAGACAGCGGCACGCGCACTTCCTGCCCCTGGCCCGTGGCTTTACGGTGGCGCTCGGCTGCCAGCAGGGCAAAGGCCGCATACGCGCCTGCCAGCAGGTCCCAGGCGGGCAAGACGTGGTTCACCGGGTCGCCGGCGTTGTTGCCATCTGTGCCCTGGCGGCTGGCCCCGCTTGCGTTGCCGGGTTCGCCTGTCATCGCGCTGGTGACGGTGCCGGTCATATAGGGCACGCCCACTGCCGCGTTGATGGTGTAGTCCACCGCCGGCGTGCCGTCGGCCCAGCCCATGATGCGCGTCGTTATGAGGTCAGCGCGACCCTGGCTTAAACGCCCGTGCGACAGGAAACCATCCACGGGAAAGTTGGTGACAAACAAGCCGCCGCCCTCACCCGTTTTGTCGGGCGCGCACACCAGTTGCGCCACCAGAGCACGGCCTTCGGGGGACGCAAAGTCCACCGCAATCGACAGTTTGCCCTTGTTCAGCCCCTCCCAGTACAGGCTGCTGCCGCTGGGCGAGAGCGGCCAGCGGTGCGCATCCGGCCCGCCGCCAATCGGGTCGATGCGGATGACCTGTGCGCCCATCTGCTGCAAATGCAGGGCGCACGAGGGTGCCGCGATGAAGGACGCGCATTCAACAA
>JAYVNK010000094.1:0-6185 GCA_043758475.1 Comamonadaceae bacterium
GGTCGGCGAAGGCTTTCATGCCTGACCTACCTTGGGTGTCAACTCGGGTTTCAGCTCGGGCTGCGCCTGCGCCACGCCGGGCTCCTTCCCCGCCTGCGCATCAACATCCTTCACGCCCTCTTCATCGCCGTACTCCGTCACAAAGCCTTGCGCCTGCAGGCCCTGCTCGCCCAGCCATCGCACCATCACGTCCACTTGGCCGTGCGTCACAAATACACGCTCGGCGCCCGTGGCGGCAATTGCCTGCTGCAGGCCAGGCCAGTCGGCGTGGTCTGACATGACGAAGCCCCGGTCCACACCGCGCCTGCGCCGCGTGCCGCGCAAATGCATCCAGCCACTGGCAAAACCATCGGCATAGTCGCCAAAGCGCTTCATCCACGGCGTGCCCTGCGCGGATGGAGGTGCCAGCACCATGCTGCGGCGCAGTTGCGTGGCGTCAGACATCTCGGCCGTGGTCTGCGTGGGCGGCAGGCGCACACCGGCGTCGCGGTAAATCTGGTTCAACGGGCCCATGGCACCGTGGGCAATGATGGGGCCAATGGCCGGGTCAAGCCCCGACAGCAGGCGCTGCGCCTTGCCCAGCGCGTAGCAAAACAGCACGCTGGTGCGCTGGTTGGCCGCGTTGTTCTGCCACCAGGCGTTGATGTCGGCAAACAGTTCTGGCTGGGGTATCCAGCGGTAAATCGGCAGGCCGAAGGTGGATTCGGTAATGAAGGTGTGACAGCGCACGGACTCAAACGGCGCGCAGGTGCCATCGTCTTCCAGTTTGTAGTCGCCCGACGCCACCCACACTTCGCCCTGGTACTCAAGCCGCACCTGGGCCGAGCCCAGCACGTGGCCAGCGGGGTGTAGGCTGAGGGTGACGCTGTGGTGGTTGATGGACTCGCCATAGGCCAGTGTGTCCAGCGAGATGTCGGCCCCCAAGCGCTTGCGCAATATGGGCGCACCGGGTGCCGCTGTGAGGTAATGGCCGTTGCCAGGGCGTGCGTGGTCGCTGTGGCCGTGAGTGATGACGGCACGGTCTACTGCGCGCCAGGGGTCGATGTAGAAGTTGCCGGGAGGGCAATACAGGCCCTCGGGCCGCGCTATGACCAGGTCACCAACGTCCATGGGGCGGAATTAACTGCTGTTGAAAGGCTCTACGCGTTCCGCAGCTTCGACATCTTGCCGATTCAGGCAAACCGGTCCAGCGCCGCCTTGCCCGCCACGGCCGAGACAGCGCTCACGACCGTGCCCCAAGCGATGTCCAGCAAGGCCAAGCCCACCGGCCAGTTTTTCAGCGTTGCAAGGTTGGTCAGGTCATACGTGGCGTAGGCAAAAAAGCCGAAGAGTGCGCCATTCAACGCTGCCTTCCCATACCCTGGGACTGCTTTGGTGGCCACCACGGCAAAGAACACGAGGCCAACGGCATACATGACGTAAAAGGCGACCGCCACCGATACAACCGGTTTCTCGGCCATCAAATGCCCGATGCCCTCCTGGTAAAACGACTTGGCGACAAAGCCGAGCCAGATCATGTCGAGGGCGACCATCACCACAAACGTGGCGGCATAGGTGGCGAAATATTTGCTCATGGGCGCATTATTCCCGGCATTTTCAGTCAGCGTTGCGACGACACGCGCCAGACCACATTGCCCACATCGTCAGCGACCAGCAGCGCACCCTGTTTGTCCAGCGCGACGCCCACGGGGCGGCCATAGGCGTTGCCTTCGCTGCTCAGAAAACCAGTGAGTACGTCCAGCGGCGCAGCGGTGGGCTTGCCCGCTTCGAACGGTACAAAAATAACCTTGTAGCCGCTGTGCGGGCGCCGGTTCCACGAGCCATGCTGGCCAATGAACATGCCGTTTGCAAACGGTGCGGGCAGCGTGTTCCCAAAAGACGAGGCCAACCCGAGCGATGCGGTATGCGGCCCCAGTGCATAGTCGGGCGCGACCGCATTTGCAACCAGGTCAGGCCGCGCCGGAGTGACACGCACATCCACGTGCTGGCCGTAGTAACTGTAGGGCCAGCCATAGAACGCGCCGTCGCGCACTGACGTCAAATAATCCGGCACCAGGTCGCTGCCAAGCTCGTCGCGCTCATTCACCACAGTCCATAAGACCGGTGAGGCTGCGCTGGCGGGGTCCCACGCCATGCCAACCGGGTTGCGAAGGCCCGAGGCGAAAATGCGGTGGGCACCCGTCTGTGCATCGACTTCCCAAATGGCAGCGCGACCGGCTTCCACCGCCATGCCGTTCTCGGCCACATTGCTGTTGGAGCCGACCGTCACATAGAGCTTGCGGCCATCGGCGGATGCGATCAGGTTTTTGGTCCAGTGGTGGTTGATGGGACCACCTGGCAGGTCCAGAACTTTAGTGCCCGTCGCGGTGATGTGCGTATCTCCCGCAACATACGGAAACTTTAAAATCGCATCGGCGTTGGCCACGAAGAGCTGGTTGCCCGCCAGCGACATTCCAAACGGCGAGCTCAGTCCGTTGGATGCGTCCAGCAGCACAGTGCGCACATCGGCCACGCCGTCACCATCGGTGTCACGCAAAAGCGTAATCCGGTTGGCGCTGGGCACACCGGCACCGGCCCGTTTCATCACCAGGCCCATCACCCAGCCCCGGATGCCTTTGGCGTCATCGGGTTTGGGCGGCGCGTTGCTTTCAGCGACCAGCACATCCCCATTGGGGAGCACATACAGCCAGCGCGGGTGACCCAGCCCGCTGGCAAAAGCGCCCACTTGCGTAGCCGGTGCGCCCTGCGGCGCGGCGCCACTGGGCCAGCCTTTGGCAGGTGCAATGTTGACCGTGGGGATGATTGATTTGTTGGGTGCTGGAAGTGTGGGCGCGGGGCCAGTGCCAGCCGAGACGGGCAGTTGGGCGATGTCACTGCAGCTGGCCAGCGCAACAGACACTGCTGCCCAAACCAACGTGCCCGTCCAACGACTCATAGCCGCCCGGTCAACAGCAGCACAATCACAATGATGAGCACCAAACCCAGGCCGCCGCTGGGCCCGTAGCCCCAGCCTTTGCTGTGCGGCCAACTCGGGATGGCGCCGATCAGCAGCAGTATCACGATGATCAACAGGATGGTTCCAATGCTCATGCGGTTCTCCTCAGAATAGTCGTTTTGGATTTAATTTGACGTGAGCTGGCTTAATTGGCTGGCGCAGACGCAGCGGGCACCACGATGATCGCGGTATTGCCACCCGTCTTGCCGGTGGCACCTGTGCTGCCGGTCTCGCCCGTACTGCCCGTACTGCCCGTAGCACCGGTGCTGCCGGTAGCGCCTGTCGGACCAGCCGGGCCGGGAACAGCCACGGGGGTTGGCACGGTGACCACAGTGGGTCGATCACAAGCGGCCAAAGCCAGGGTGGCGAGCAGTGCGGAAATCAGTATTGAGTGTTTCATGGGAGCCTTTTAAAGTAATGAAAGAGGGGGGTGAAATCAGGGTTTGTCAGTCGAGGTGCGAGCAGGAGCGCGTGAGGAGGCAGGGTCTTCACCCTTTGAATGCGAGACGCCAGCGCGCTCTGCCTTGAGCAGTTCTTCCTGCTCTTGCGTAGTCGCCGGTTTGGCCTTGCTGGCGGCCTCATCGACTTTGCCGGATTGCACAAACGAGCGCACAGATTTGCCGTAGATCTCAGCCGACTTGTAGTCGCCTTCACCTTGCACGGTGCCTTGATTCTGTCTTTGATTCTGCTTCTTTGCGGTCGCCGGAATGAGGGAAGTCATGGATGCTCCAATTCAGTAGGTTGAGGGGTAGCGGTCAGGTTGAGATGGGTACGCGGCCCTGTCGCCGCAGTGATCCAAGCGTACGCGTGCAGCCGCAAATTCAGGGTAAGCCAGCGGCGCAGATGGTTGTCGGACAGCGCGTGGCGCGGCCTAAGACATTTCTGACAGCATTGCTGGGCCCAAGACAAGTCCTGACAGGCCTTGGCAGGGATTTTTACACGTTTTTACATTAAAATAAGCCTGTAGCCCCAGTCCACGCTGCATAGTTAACTATGAATACAATAGCATTTACGGTTTTAAGCCATCGGCCCTGTGCGCGGTCCCCAACATGCTTCGCGCATCGACCCATTCGTCAAACTGCGCCGTGGTCACAAAACCCAATGCCAGGGATGCCTCGCGCAAAGAGCTGCCGTGCTGGTGGGCATGCTTTGCAATTTGCGCAGCGTGGTCATAGCCAATGTGCGGTGCCAACGCAGTGACCAGCATGAGCGAGCCTTGCAGCAGCTCTTCCACACGCGCCGTGTTGACCTTGATGCCTGCTACACAGTGCTGCGCAAAACTGCGCATCGCATCGGCCAGCAGGCGCAGGCTGTCAAGGGTGTCCAGCGCAATCAGCGGCTTGTAGACGTTCAGCTCAAACTGCCCCTGGCTTGCGGCAAAGCCGATGGCCGCATCGTGCCCCATCACCTGGGCGCACACCATGGTCAGCGCCTCGACCTGCGTGGGGTTGACCTTGCCCGGCATGATGGAACTGCCAGGCTCGTTCTCTGGCAGTTGCAGCTCGCCCAGGCCTGCGCGCGGGCCGCTGCCCATCAGGCGGATGTCGTTGGCAATTTTTGTAAGCGCAATGGCCAGCATTTTCAGGCCTGCATGAAGCGCAACCAGCGCCTCGTGCCCTGCCATGGCCGCAAAGAGGTTGTCAGCCTGCACCAGCGGCAGGTCAAGCTCTGTGGCCAGCAGGGCCGCCACGCGTGCGCCAAACTCGGCATGCGTGTTAAGCCCCGTGCCCACGGCCGTGCCACCAATCGCCAGTGTGTGCACAGCACCCAGCGCAAACTCAATGGTTCGCTGGCACAGCCCAAGCTGCGCTGCGTAGCCGCCAAACTCCTGCCCCAGCGTCACGGGCGTTGCATCCTGCAAATGTGTGCGGCCAATCTTCACCACCGCCTCAAACGCTTGTGCCTTGGCTGCCAGGGCACCGTGCAACGCATGCAGCGCGGGCAGCAGGGTCAACCGCGCCTGCAAAGCCACCGCAATGTGCATGGCACTTGGGAAAACATCGTTGGACGACTGGCCCAGGTTGACGTCGTCGTTGGGATGGATTTGCAGGGCCGGTGCATTTGAGGCCAGGGCATTGGCGGCCAGGGATTGCGTCCCCAAATTGGCCAACACCTCGTTCACATTCATGTTGCTCTGCGTGCCCGAGCCGGTCTGCCACACTGACAGGGGAAACTCGGCATCAAATTCACCGTCGGCCACGCGCTGCGCCGCATCTGCAATGGCCTTCGCCTTGGCCGCGTCCAGCAAACCCAGATCCCGGTTCACACAGGCGGCCGCCCACTTGATGCGCGCCAGGGCATGGATCAGCGCCAGCGGCATGCGCTGCTCGCCAATTGCAAAGTAGCGCAAGCTGCGCGCGGTCTGCGCGCCCCACAGCGCAGTGGCAGGCACCTCGATGGGGCCGAAGCTGTCGCGCTCGGTCCGTGTCGGCGCAGGTGCAGGCGAAGGCGTTTGCTGGTTCGTGAGCGTGGGTTTGGAAGTCATTGGGCTAGCGTACAGGTTTTACACCTTTACGCCTCGCCGTGCCGCGCTCCATCAGGCTCTGGCAACCCGACGCGCCGCGCTTGGCCGCATCGGCGTCGCCCGGGTCAATCAGGGGAATCAGCGCGGCCAGCGGGTTGATCAGGCCCAGCAGAAAAGCGCCTGCCAGCTTTAACCCGAGCGGGCCTTTTTCCACTGACACCACGGTGTTGCCAAAACTGCCGCCCACGTGCAAAGGCGTGCGCAGAGTGAGTGGGCTGAAGTCTTTGGGCATTACCACAACCCGCAAATCAAGCGCTTCGGTGGCCAGCGACAGCGTGCCATCCACCCAGACCGATGAGTCCTCAGTGTCCAGCACCATCACGCGCGGGCGAAACAGCCCGTCCTGCACCACCAGGTCGGCCACCGCGCACTGCACCGGCAACGCATCGTCACCCTTGAACAGCACGCCCAGCGCCTGGGCGACATCCAGGCCCCCGGCCTCCACCACCAAGTGCGAGACCGCGCCGCCCTGCAACTCGGTGCGGGCCGTGCCTTTGAGGGTGGCCAGAATTTCTGCGGTGGAGCGGCCTTCACCCTTCAGGTTCGCCCGGCCATTCATGCGGCCCGACACAAACGGCGGCACACCGCCCTTGCGCTCCTGGTGAATCCAGCGCTCGAGCCGCACCCCGTCCCACCGCACATTGGCGCTCCACAGCGCCTTGCTGC
>JAYVNK010000095.1:0-18038 GCA_043758475.1 Comamonadaceae bacterium
TGATGCAGGTCAGCGCGGGACCGCTGGCGCGGCAGCGGGTTGACGACCTCTTCGGCGATGCGACCGGGCGCGTAGCCTTCCGGGTTGTCCGTGCCGTTGCTCATGAGCAAAATGCGGTCGGCCAGCAAAATGGCTTCGTCCACGTCGTGTGTGATCATGAACACGGTCTGGTGCGTGTCCCGCACAATGCCCATCAGTTCGTCCTGAATGGTGCCGCGCGTGAGCGCGTCCAGCGCGCCAAACGGCTCGTCCAGCAGCAGCATCTTGGGCTGGATGGCAAACGCCCGTGCAATGCCCACGCGCTGCTTCATGCCGCCTGAAAGCTGCGAAGGTTTTTTGTCAATGGCTGCGCTCAAGCCCACCAGCGCTACAAACTTTTCCACATGCGCGCTCACCTGCGCGACATTCCAATCGGGCCAGCGCGAAACCACGGCAAAGGCGATGTTCTTGCGCACGCTCAGCCACGGCATCAGGGCATGGCTCTGAAACACCACACCGCGTTCCAGGCTGGGACCCGAGATTTCGCGGTTGTCCATAAAGCAGTTGCCCGATGTGGCGGTGTCCAGCCCCGCCAGCACGTTCAACACCGTGGTTTTGCCGCACCCCGAATGGCCAATGATGCAGACAAACTCGCCCTTGTCGATGGTGAACGATACGTTGGCAAACACCGGCTTGCCCGGCACAAAAGACTTGCTGAGGCCTTCGACTTTCAAAAATCCCTGCATGCTGTTTTCTTTCTTTGGCGATGTGGCAGGGGCAAGCATGATTTGGCGGCTGGCAGCTTCACTCCACATACGTCACCGCCTTCTGCAGCTGGGCAAATGCCAAGTCCAGCAGCATGCCCACCACGCCAATGACGAGGATGGCAAAAATCACATTGGTCAGCGACAGGTTGTTCCACTCGTTCCAGACAAAGTAGCCAATGCCGGTGCCGCCCACCAGCATCTCCGCCGCCACAATCACCAGCCAGGCGATGCCCATGCTGATGCGCATGCCGGTCAAGATGGTCGGCGCGGCAGCGGGCAAAATCACCTGGAAGGCTTTGCGCAACGGCTTGACCTCCAGCGTGCTGGCCACGTTGAGCCATTCACGTTTGACCGCCGACACGCCAAAAGCCGTGTTGATCAACATCGGCCAAACCGAGCAGATAAAAATCACAAAAATGCCCGAGGTGGACGAGTCCTTGATGGTGTACAGCGCCAGTGGCATCCAGGCCAGCGGCGAGATGGGTTTGAGGACCTGGACAAACGGGTCCAGCGCACGCCGCAACAGGGGCGACATGCCAATCACAAACCCCAGCGGAATGGCAATCAGGCATGCCAGCAGAAAGCCCAGGCCTACCCGGCCCAGCGAATGCGCCAGCTGGATGGCAATGCCTTTGTCGTTGGGACCCCGGTCATAAAACGGGTCACTGAGCTGCTTGACAAAGGTTTGCCCCATTTGCATCGGCGTGGGAAAGCCAGACGCTTTGACGGTGCCGGGGTCTTTGCCCATCATCTTCTGGTATTCAATCTGCTCAGCGGTCAGGCCGGATGCGCTTGCCGACCCCGCAACTCCGTTCCCCCCGGTCCCCGCCGATGACGCGGTGGCCAGGTACCACGCGCCCACAAACAGCACCAGCAGCAGCACGGAGACCAGACCGGCCTTGAAACCCAGGGTTTTGAAGATGTTCATCAGACTGATGCCGTCAAGACATCTTGCTGATGGCAAAGCCACGGGCGTATTGGTCCGCCTTGGCTGCATCAAACTCTTTGCCCATGATGCTGAACTTCGGGTAAGCACCTTCGGGTGTCTTCTGGCCCAGTTCCTTCATGTATTTTTTGGCGTCGGTGATCAGAAACACCTTTTCGGCGATTTGCTTGTAATTGACGTCGCCTTTGACATAGCCCCAGCGCTTCATCTGCGTGAGCATCCAGACCGCCATGCTCTGCCAGGGCATGGGGTCAAAGTCCGCCCGTTCAGGCACGTTTTTGATGTTACCCAGGCCGTCGGCAAATTTGCCGGTCAGCACCTGTTGCAACACTTGCTCGGGCTGATTCAGGTACGCCTGCGGCGCGATTACCTTGGCGATCAGTTCGCGGTTTTTGGGGTCACGTGCCATGGCTGCGGCAGTGAGCACGGCGCGGTACAACGCGGCAAAGGTGTTGGGGTTTTTCTGGATGAATTCGGTACTGGTGCCAAAAGCGCAGCACGGGTGGCCATTCCACAGATCTTTGGTCAGCACGTGGATGAAACCCACTTCTTCAAACACGGCACGCTGGTTGAAAGGATCGGGCCCGAGGAAGCCGTCAATGTTGCCGGCCCGCAGGTTGGCCACCATCTCAGCCGGCGGCACCACGCGCAGTTGCACGTCGGTGTCGGGGTTCAAGCCCGCCTCCGCCAGATAGTAGCGCAGCAAAAAGTTATGCATGCTGTACTCAAATGGAATCGCAAACTTGAAGCCCTTCCAGTTTTTCGGGTCGCGGTTGTCTTTGTGCTTCAGGCTCAGGGTGATGGCCTGGCCGTTGATGTTCTGGATGGTGGCCACATTCATCGGCGTGGCATTGGAGCCCAGACCCATGGAAATCGCCAGCGGCATGGGCGACAGGAAATGCGTGGCGTCGTATTCCTTGTTGATCATCTTGTCGCGGATCAGCGCCCAGCCTGCCGTCTTGGTGACTTCCACATTCAGGCCCTGCTTGCTGTAAAACCCCAGCGGGTGCGCCATGATGAGCGGCGTGGCGCAGGTGATGGGAATAAAGCCGATCTTGAGGTTGGTCTTTTCCAGTGCGTTTTTGTCCTGCGCCATGGCCTGCATGGTGGCGACCGGCAGCACGCTGGCGATGGCAGCCATGGCGGTGCTCTTGCCCACGGCGCGCAAGAAACGGCGGCGCACGTTGTCTTGCGGGAAGATGGCCTTGACCAGGGTAGCCTCAATGAACGCGTTGCTGTAGGCCTCAAACTCATCGGTGAGGCTGCGGCGCTTGAGTTCCAGCGTTGCGCCGCTGGCGGCAAGCTGCTTGGCGCGCTCTTGGGCGTGCTCGGCCTCGCTGTGGTCTGCGCCGCAACTGCATTTGAGCATCAGGGGGCGGTCGGCATCAAAGGGGGCAAAGTAGTCGCCCGCTGAGTTTGTTGTGGAGTCGTTCATGGCATCACCTCACAGGATTGGATGTCATGCCACGATGCAAAGGCCGGGCCAGTTTGCAGCGTTGTGGCCCGACCGACGCAAATCGCACCCGTGTTGACTAGTCCGTGTAGGGCCAGCCCTACAAATTAACTGTCGGCTTGTTTGCCCGGCGCGCTGCGACCGTGCCGTTCAGCGTAAAGCGCCAGCTCGACATCGTTTTTGGTACCGGTTTTCTCCAGGATACGGGCGCGGTAGGTGCTGACGGTATTGGGCGCGAGTTTGAGCTGCGCACCAATCTCGCTCACGGTCTGGCCCGCCGTCAGCAGCCGGAACACCTGGTATTCGCGGTGCGACAGGTTATCCACCCCGGCGTATACGAAGGGCACACCGGTGCCGACGTTACCCGCTCTTGCCGCCCTGCCCGCTGCACCTCCCACTGCAACCGCCAACGCCTGGGCCGTGGCTGGCGTGACATACAGGCCGCCCGCCGCTACCGTGCGCACCGCCGCCAGCATGTCATCCGGATCTGCGCTTTTATTGAGGTAGCCGCCCGCCCCCAGACGGATGCAGCGCACTGCGTACTGGTTTTCGGGGTAGGTGCTGAGCATCAACACCGGCAAGTCAGGGTGCTCGCGGCGCAGGGTTTGCAGCACTTCCAGGCCGTCACTGCCGGGCATGGCGATGTCCAGCAGCACCAAGTCCAAGCCCGTGGCCCCGCCCTGCCCATGCACCTGGGCCAGCACCTCCGCGCCGCTCTGGGCTTCTGCCAAAACGCACACATCTGGTGCATCTGCGAGCACCTGTTTGAGGCCTTCGCGCACGATGCGGTGGTCATCGCCAATCAGCACTTTGATCATGTCTTGCGGTCAATACTATAAATTGAGGAGCGGAATATGCAGCGTGAACAGGGACCCAGACCCGATTTGACTGGCAATTTCAAGCTGACCGCCAAAATGCAGCGCGCGCTCGCGCATGCCCATCACACCGTATGCCTTGGGCGCTTCAAACGCCTGGGCGGCGGCACCATAGCCGTTGTCCTGCACGGTCAGGGTTAATTGCGCACCATCACACAAAATGCGAACCGCGAGCTGGCTGGCGCGCGCGTGACGCCCCACGTTGCTGAGCATTTCCTGAAAAATCCGGAACACGGCAATCGCCATCGGCTCGGGCAGAACCACGCCTTCGGTGCCTTGCACGTCCCAATCAAGAACCAGCTCGGCCGACTGTGCAAAGTCATGCGCCTGCCATTCCAGCGCGGCCCACAGGCCCTGGTGGTCCAAAATGCTGGGGCGCAGGTCGGTAATGATTCGGCCTACGTTGTCCACCGCGCGTTCAATCAGGCCGCTCATGTTCTGGCATTTGCTGCGCAAGCGCTCGCGCATGGCCTCGGCGTCAGGCGGCGTGCGCTGCTGCTGTTCGCTCAGGCGCTTGTCCATCCAGTTCACATCCATCTTCAACGCCACCAGCAGGCTGCCCAGCTCATCGTGCACCTCGCGCGCGATGCGGGTGCGCTCGTCTTCGCGCACGGTCTCGGAGTACGCGGCCAGTTCGCGCAACTGCCCCAGCGCGACGGAGAGTTCCAGCGTGCGTTCGGCCACCCGCAACTCCAGCTCGTTTTTGGCGCGTTGCAGGGCATCGGCCGCACGTTTGCGATGGGTGATATCTATGAAAGTTACCACCGCCCCGCGCACCTGCGCGCCCTCCATCAGCGGGTGGCTGGAGTACTCGACCGGGAATGGCTGGCGCGCACGGTCCCAGAACACCTCTGAGTCAATGCGGCACGGCAGGCCCCGGCGGAAGGCATTGAAAATCGGGCAGTCATGCGCCGGGTAGGCGCTGCCGTCGGCGTTCGAATGGTGCGTGAGTTCATGCATGTTGCACCCGAGTACATCAACGGGTTCACGCCCCAGCATGCGGGCACCGGCCCGGTTGATGAAGGTGCAGCGGCCATCCATGTCAATGCCAAAGATGCCCTCGCCGGTAGACTCCAGCAGCAGGGCCAGCTGGTTTTGCCAGACCGGGGCAAGCGCGTGCTCAGGCGAATTCACGGGTGCTGGCTTCCTGGCGTGTTCGTTTTTGTCACGCCTCTATCTTAGAGCTCGTTAAATTTCACCTTGCGCCCTATTATTTTGTAGATACAATTAAGCATGCTCACATGGGACGAACCAAAGCGCAAGCTGAACATCAAGAATCACAAACTTGACTTCGTTGGATGCGATGCAATCTGGGACCACTTCACCGTGACCCGTGAAGACAAACGGCAAGACTATGGCGAAGAGCGCCTGGTTTGCTTCGGCCTTCTTAAAAACGATACCGTTGTGATGGTTTACGCAGAGCGCCCGACCGGGCCTCACGTGATTTCGCTGCGAAAGGCAGAAAAACATGAAGCTCGCTATTACCGCCAAGTTGCCAAAGAAAACCTCGGCTAAAGTCAACGACCCCGACAACCCGGCCTGGACGGAGGACATGCTGGGCGCGCCAGTGCTTAAGCGCGGACGTGGGCCGCAGACTGCTCCCACAAAGGTGCTTACCTCTGTTCGTTTGGATGCGGATATTCTGGAATTTTTCAAGTCGAAAGGGGCTGGCTACCAGTCGCGGATTAACGCCGCTCTTCGCGTGGAAGTAGAGCGAAATTTAACGGGTCGTCCTGGTGCGACAGCGCGCAAGCGCGTGGTGGCTTGACTCCGACGTTATGCGGCATTGAAGCTAACCCAGCAGTCAGCATCCGGCGCATGGTGAAGCGCGTGCTCGGGCGAATTCATGGGTCCTAGCTTCCCGGCGTGTTCATTTCTGTCACGCCCCTATTGGAAAGCCGACACGCTTATTTGGTGGGCGAAGCAGCGAGCAGCGTGCACACGTTCTCCGGGCCACTCGCGCAGATATTTTTGTAGCGTGCCGCCATGGCTTGCGTGACGGCGACGGTTGGGACACCCGGTGTTGCAGCATGCGCGAATAGGCCCTGCGCCCGTGTACACACTACTCGCCGCCTTGGCCGAGCTTGGTTGGCGCGTTGGGGATGCTGTGGAGTCCCTTTTTACGGTTTTTGACAGTAAAAATGGCCTGTAGCCATTGTCAGACGTGCATAATAAGCTATTATTTTTGTAGTAGTTTCCAAATGGCCGAACCAAGCTTCCGAGTGGATTTTTTCAGGATGCAGGCTTATAGTGCAGTACCGAATCCGCTCACGAACCTGATCCAGAAGGCAGATTGACTTTAAAGGCGCATTGCCGGGTTTCATGGCATCAATTAAAACTGGATGAAAAACTAGTTACACAGATTGAAACCCTTGCTGGATAACAATTTTGGATGATTTCTATGGATGCATTACATTGCAACAGGCGTTTTAATCTGCAGACTTTACGGTGGACATCACGTTAGCGATCCAGCCGGGTCCGCCCGGACTCGCTGTGGCTATGGCGAGGCTTTGCAACGCCGGCATGGGGGTGAAAGCACGCTTTCATGTTCCGATACTTGGGTGTCTGGGTACTAGCGACACCCGTCACGCCTGAGGGTGTGGCCGTTTCCCATAGCACCTTGCCGTTGCTGGCATCCAAAGCTCGGAATTTGCGGTCGGTCGTTGGTGCCGCCGGCAAACACCAGGTTGCCCCCCTGTGGTCAGCAGTGGCCCCCAGTTGAAGGTCGGGAACTTGTGTACCCCCGCCAGCTTGCCGGTCTTCAGGTTCCAGGCCTCGGGCGGCCAGTCGATCAGCAGCGGTGCTGACACCTCGTCCCAGTCCCAGGCATCGTTCGGCGTGTACTGGTGGTGGCCCTTGATCTTGCCGGTGTCAACGTCCAGCGCGATTGTCGAGGTGGTGTAGAGGTTGTCCCCCTTGCGCTCCTCGGTAGGCCACGGCGCCGGGTTGCCGGTGCCCCAGCAGGCAAGGTTGGCCGCCGGGCCGCAGGTGCCGTTGATCCAGATGCTGCCGCCGCCGTTTTTGTGGGTGTCGCCAGGCCGGGTGTCGCCGTCGGCATCGCCGGGTGCAACCGTGGTGACACTTGGCCACCCGTGGACATTCAAACGCATGGCAGGGACTGGCTTGTTTGCAATTCAGCGAGACCTGGCCCGCTCATAAAGCGGCATCACCTTGGGCAGGTTTCGTTCGATATCGGCAATCCGGCTCGAACCCGATGGGTGCGTTGACAGCCATTGCGGCGGCGCGCCCTTGCTGGCAGCGCCCATTTTGTTCCACAGCGACACACCAGCCTGCGGGTTGTAGCCGGCCCGGGCGGCCAGCTCCATGCCCACTAGGTCGGCTTCAGATTCGTCTTCACGGCTGAACTGCAGTGTGAGCAATTGGGCACTGTAATTGGTCACGGTCTGCCCGAGCTGGCCCAAGCCAAAAAGCTGGCCCAGCACCGTGGCCCCGATGTTGGTGGCGGCATTTTTTCCCATGCGTTCACGCGCGTGCTCGCGCAGCGCATGGGCAATCTCATGACCCATCACCATCGCCGCCTCATCGTCGGTGAGCTTGAGTTGCTCCAGAATGCCGCTGTAAAATGCAATTTTGCCGCCCGGCATGCAAAACGCGTTGATCTGGTTGGAGCCAATCAGGTTGACCTCCCACTTCCAGTCTCTGGCGCGCGGATTCCACTCCAGCGTGAATGGAATGATCTTGGTGGCAATGGCGCGCAGCCGCACGACCTGCCCGCTATCCCGCGGCCCAAGGGCGTTTTTGGCACTGGCCTGACTCAACATTTGCTGGTACTGCTGGGCGGCCGAGCGCTCCACGTCTTCAGCAGGAACCAGCTTGGTGAAGGCGGAATTCTTGCCAACGTCCACGCCCTCCCGCGCGACGGCGACCGGCAGAGCAAGCGGCGACGCCACCAGCGCCAGGCCCATCAGGCATCTGGCCACCCAGCGCACGGGCCGCTGGTGAATCCGCTCTTTCGATTGACGTTCAGACTCATGTATCAAATTCATAGCTACTTTCACCCAGGCTCCCAAAGAAAGCTTTCACAATAAGGCCCCCTGCAGACGCTAAGCCACCGGCTGTTGCGGCGACTATCGCACCGCTTATTATTCCCGCATGACAACCCCCGCCATTGACGCACGCGAAAACCCGGCTGCCAAACCCTCCTGGCGCGACACATTCAAAGTCTACCTTGAAGCCCCCACCCTGCGCATGCTGCTGCTGGGCTTCTCGGCCGGGCTGCCGCTGTTGCTGGTCCTGGGCACGTTGAGTTTCTGGCTGCGCGAGGCCGGCATTGACCGCACCACCATTGGTTACCTGAGCTGGGTCGGCCTGGCCTATGGCTTCAAGTGGGTTTGGGCGCCGCTGGTGGACCGCCTGCCGATTCCCCTGCTCACGCGCTGGCTCGGGCGCAGGCGAAGCTGGCTTTTGCTGGCGCAAATCGCCATCATGACGGGGCTGGTCGCGATGTCGTTCAACGACCCCCAGGTCGCCCTGCAACCCGTCGTCTGGGGCGCGCTGGCGGTAGCGTTTGGCTCGGCCACGCAAGACATTGCGCTGGACGCGTACCGCATTGAGTCGGCCAATACCGAGCGCCAGGCCGCGCTGGCTGCTGCGTACCAGACCGGTTACCGGCTGGCGATGATCTGGGCTGGTGCGGGCGTGCTGTGGATTTCGGCGCGGGCTGAAGTGACACCGTTGGCACAGGCGGCGGTGCAGGCCGGCGCACCTGCCACCGCGCAGATAGGGCAAATCACGCAAGGCGCTGCCGTGGCCGCCAACGCCCTCTACCAGCACAGCGCCTGGCAAACCGCCTACCTGGTGATGGCGGCCAGCATGCTCTTGGGCGTGGCGACGGTGCTGCTGTCGCCCGAGCCCGTGAGCCGCCCCATCCCACCCGCCAAAAATGCGGCTGACTGGCTCAAGAGCGCGCTGGTGGAGCCGTTTGCCGATTTCATCCGCCGCTACCGCTGGCAGGCCGCGCTGATATTGGCGCTGATCGCCATCTATCGCATCAGCGACGTGGTGATGGGCATCATGGCCAATCCGTTTTATGTGGACATGGGCTACACCAAAGACGAGGTGGCGGCGGTCACCAAAATCTACGGCGTCATCATGACGCTGGTGGGCGCCTTCATCGGCGGCGTGCTGTCGATGCGCTTTGGCGTGATGCGCATCCTGATGCTGGGCGCGCTGCTCAGCGCCGCCAGCAATTTGCTGTTTTCATGGCTGGCCGGGCATGGGCATGATGTCACGGCGCTGGTCTTTGTGATTTCGGCTGACAACCTCTCAAGCGGGATTGCTTCGGCAGCATTTATCGCTTACCTGTCGAGCCTGACCAATGTCAACTACTCGGCCACTCAGTACGCGCTGTTCAGCTCCATGATGCTGCTGCTGCCGAAGTTTCTGGCCGGGTTTTCGGGGCGATACGTGGACGCCTTTGGCTACAGCAATTTCTTCACCGCCACGGCCTTGCTGGGCCTGCCTGTGCTGCTGCTGGTGTGGCTTGCTTCGCGCATCAGCCGTGCTGGAAAATAACCATTATTTCGGCCTATAGCCCTCGTCCAATATGCATAGTTAGCTACTATTTTAATAGTGATTGACGGAATGCAGATTGTCACCGCACCCAGGCATGCAACTGCTTTTTAAATCACGCCTGCCGGTGCTTGCCTAACCGGCATTTACTTAACTTTACCGCCGCTTCAAACCGTGCACCTGGTCCAAGTGCGCGCCAGGACCAGACTCGCACCACGATGAGCCAACACCTGTTGATGATTGAAGACGATGCACGCCTGGCAAAAATGGTGGCCGAGTACCTGGGGCAGTCTGGTTTTGAAGTCAGCCACGCGGCCGATGGCCAAAGCGGCCTGGCGCAGTTGCAAATCCAGACCAGCACGCCGCCCGAGCTGGTGATTCTGGATTTGATGCTGCCTGACATGGACGGCCTGGAAGTGTGCCGGCGCATTCGCGCGCTTTCAGGTGCCAACGCCCGGGTGCCGGTGCTGATGCTCACCGCCAAAGGCGACCCCATGGACCGCATCATTGGCCTTGAATTGGGGGCCGACGACTATCTGCCCAAGCCGTTTGAGCCGCGCGAACTGCTGGCACGCGTGCGCGCCGTGCTGCGCAGGCGCACCGACGGCGGCACACCTGCGCCGAAGCAACTGCGCTTTGGCTCGCTGGAGATCGACCGCGACGCGCGCACTGTGATGGTGGGCCCCCAAAGCTGTGACTTGACCTCTTACCAGTTTGATTTGCTGGTGGCGCTGGCCGAGCGCGCTGGCCGGGTACTGACGCGCGACCAGATCATGGAAGCCGTGCGCGGGCGCGAGCTGGATGCGTTTGACCGCTCCATCGACGTGCACATGGGCCGCATCCGCGCGGCGATTGAAGTGGATGCGAAAACCCCCAAACGCATCCTGACTGTGCGCGGCGTCGGGTACGTGTTTGCGCGCCAGCAGGAATAGGGATGTGGCCCCCACGCTTGTCACTTCGTGTACTGCGCTGCCCCCCTTGGGGGCTGTCCCGCCTTGGGGCGGCCCGGCGGCGTGACGGGTCTGTGTTGACCGCATGAGCACGCCGTTCCACCAGCGCCTGTACCTGCGCATCTGGCTGGCCGTGGTGGCTGCGGTGGCGGTGCTGACGCTGGTAGCGGGCTGGCTCGCACGCATGGACGCGGAGCACGAGCGGTCTCAGCGGCCGGGGCGCGAGATTGTGGTGCGCAACCAGGCGGGTGACGTCATAGGCCAGGACCGCGTCAGGCCGAACCGGGTGCCCGGGCAGGGGCCGGAGTTTCAGATCGCCATGCGGGACGGCACCACGCTGTACATCCAGCTGCCGCGGCCCATGCGGCCCCTGGGCGCGGGTGGTGGTGCGGGCAGCGCAGCGGCACCCGGCGCGATGCGGCTGCCGTTCAACTTTGCGTGGCTGTTGGGCTTGGTGGGACTGGCGGTTGCCGTAGGCACCTACCCTGTGGTGCGACGGCTCACCAAGCGGCTTGAGACCGTGCAACAAGGCGTGGAGCGCTGGGGCGCGGGCGATTTGTCCACCCGCCTGTCCGAGCAAGGCTCCGATGAGGTGGCGTTTTTGGCCACCCGCTTCAACCATGCCGCCGAGCGGATTGAGGCCTTGCTCACCACCCAGAAGACGCTGCTTGAATCGCAGAAATCACTGTTGGCATCGCAGAAATCGCTGCTGGCGAATGCCTCGCACGAGTTGCGATCACCGCTCACCCGTATCCGCATGGGGCTGGAGTTGCTTGGTGGTCCGTCGAAAATTTCCGGGTCAAAAAATCTGGAACCGACAAATTCCACTGCGCCGCATGACGCCTGGCCCGCCCTCAAAGACGAAATTTCACGCAGCATTGGCGAGCTGGACCAGTTGATAGAAGAGATTTTGCTGGCCAGCCGGCTGGACGCGCACGAGGCTGACCTGGGCACGGTGGAGGCGGTGGACCTGGTTGGCCTGGCGGCCGAAGAATGTGCCCGTGTGCATGCGGATCTGAACGCGCAACTGTCGCCACCGGCGGGCGGCACCCTTGCTGCCGATGCAACAGCCGCTACAGAACTTGTAGTGCAAGGCGTCAGCAAGCTATTGCGCCGCGCCCTGCGCAACCTGCTGGAGAACGCGCGGCGCTACGCGGCAGGCGACATCACCGTGAGCCTGCGACGCACGGGCGACCAGGCGGTCATCAAGGTCTGCGACCACGGACCCGGCGTGCCGCCAGCGCTGCGGGACCGCATTTTCGAGCCGTTTTATCGCCTGCCCGGTGCCACAGAGCGCGATGGCGGGGTGGGATTGGGCTTGGCGCTGGTGAAATCCATCGCCATCCGGCACGGTGGCTCTGTCGTGTGCGAGCCCCATGATGCGGGCGGTGCCTGCTTTGTGATTCGATTGCCGCTTGGGTTGCAGAAAGTAACAACTTTCTGCAACAGGACGTGACGTTTATGTAAAAAGACGCAGCTTATCCCCCATTTGTGGGATGGCGCCAGCAGTGATTGACCATTAAAGTAAACCCATCTGCTGTCACAGTGATCTTGGGGTAGCGGCCGGGCCAGAGGATCCGCCTGCCGCACAGGTTCAGAGTTTCCAACGACGTCCTCTTGAGGACTTTCATAGAGCCATTGGGTCCCCGGACTCAATGGCTTTTTTTTGCCCAATACGTCGGCCCAGCGTCGGCCCAGCGCCCTTTCAGCTGACCTCGCCCATCTGGCTTTGCAGGTAGTTTGGCAGGCCCACCTTGTCGATCAGCTCGATCTGGGTTTCCAGAAAATCGATGTGCCCTTCGGTGTCGTCCAGGATGCCCTGCAACAGGTCGCGCGAGACGTAATCGCGTGCAGTTTCACACGCTGCAATGCCATCCTTGACGGTGGCCTGCGCACCCTGCTCGCTCTTGAGGTCGCACGCAAGAATTTCGGGCACGTTTTCACCGACCAGCAGCTTGGCCAAGTCTTGCAGATTGGGCAGGCCATCCAGCATGAAGATGCGGTCCATCAGGCGGTCGGCGTGCTTCATCTCGCCCATGGATTCGTCGTATTCCTTCTTCGCCAGCTTGTCCAGGCCCCAGTGCTTGAGCATGCGGTAGTGCAAAAAATACTGATTGATGGCGGTCAGCTCGTTTTTAAGCTGTGCTTGCAGTTGCGCGATGACTTGGGGGTCGCCTTTCATGGCATTTCTCCTTGGTTTGAATGGTTTTGCAATATTGATTGTCCGTGCCTTGAGGCATTGCAACAAGCGTGCACGGGCTATGCCCACACGGCGGCGGTTTTGTTGCTTTTGATGTTGATCCTTGTTCGCATTCAATGCGGTTCGCTGCGCCTGGTGCGATGCCCCAACAGCACATGGACCAGCAACAGCAGGGGCGATGCCGCGCCCACGGCCCAGTGCGACCAGGCAGACCATTGCCGCGCCAACCCCTCCGGCGCATAGCCCAATGCGTAGCCGGTCAGCGCCAGCAGTGCCATCCCCCCGGCCACCACCGCCCCGCTGACGCGGTTTTTGCGGGTGTGCCAGGCCGCGCGCATGTGCAGAGGTATCAAGCTGCCCACCATCACCAGAGTGCAAAGCGCGGCAGCGGCGTGGAGCCGAATGGCCCATAGCTTGGCCGCACTCTGGGCCAGCCCATCATCGGACTGCGCCACTAGAAAATGCGCACCCAGCCACCCCAAACCCGTGAGCGCCAGCACCGCCACGCTGGCATACACCGTGCGGCGTTGCCACGTGGGTAGCGAGGCTGACCCGTGCAGTCGCGCATGGCGAGTGTGGGCCGCAGCGTGCTTGGCGTGGGATGGAGAGTGGGGCGCAAGGCGCGGGCCCGGTGGGTGATGGCGCGGCACGGCGATCTCAAAAAATCCAGGCCTGCGCGGCATAGTGCGCCAGCACGGGGTGCTGCGCATTGCCAGTCGCCGCTACGAGTTTGGTCAATGCATCTGCGGCCATGCAACTGGGGGCCGCCACAGTCCAGCTATTGCCACGCGCCACGGGCTTTCGGCTAATGCCGTGCCGCAGCACAGACTGCGCGGAAGGATCGGCTGCGGCGGCTTGCCAATAGCAGGCTGACGTAGCCGCCGCCCGATCACGCAAACGCACGCACGCGACGGTGCCAGACGGGTCCTGCGGCGAGCGCACGCGCACGGGCATCTCCAGGTCCCCAAAGACGCGCAAATCGCCGCCTGCGTTGACCCAGCCGCTCGGACTTTCACCCCTTCGGCCTTCAACGCTTTCGTCTTCCACATTGCCACCCCCGGCTTGTTGCATGGCGCGTACCGCTGCGTCCACCGCATAGCCTTTGGCCACGCCGCCCAGATCGGCCCGCAACGGCGCGTGTTTGCGCAACGCACCACGTTGCAAGTCAATTTCTACGTCACGCCACGAGCCGACGGCAGATTGACCCGCCTCGTCTTGACTGCAGGCAGCGCACACATCAAAAATGCCCCCGGTTTGCGCGCTCAGTTGCAGCGCAAACGCGAACACGGTGACGGTCTCTGGTGCCACGGCGGTCCATTGCCCTTGCGGAGCCGCGTTGAATCGGGCGAGATCGCTGGAAGCCTCATGGCGCGACATCAGGCGCTGCACCCGGGCAACCGCTGCAAAAGCAGCTTCGCTGGCCGCCAGCGCGCTGCCCGCGCAGGCCACCTCGACCAGCGTGCCAAGCAGCGGTTTGGCGCGACGCAACCACCGTGGCGGGGGCCTGTCCACTTTGCCACCATCTCGCGCGGCGAGCAGGTCAATCACGTCGCGCCCGTTGCAGGCAGCAGCCCGCCCTCACGCAGCATGGCCAGCACCCCCACAATGCGGCGCACGCCGTCGGTGACGTGGCTGCACGACAGCGTGGCGCCGCTGATGAGGGCAATGTCATCGCCGACTTTGATGGGCTGCGCCTGCGTCTTGCCCGCAAACTGTTTGCGCCAGGCCGGCAGGCGGATTTCGCCGCCATGGCTCTCCCGGTAGCTGAGGATTTCGATGCCGGTGACCGCACCTTTGGCATCGATGCCCACGGCGTAAGTGATCAGCTCAAACTTGCCGATCACCTGGTCCACCACCACGCTGCCCAGGTACTTGCCTTTGTCATCCAGCGCCTGCGACAGCGCCCAGGCGGCAGACCGCGCGGGCACACCCGCCAGCCTGGCAACCGTCTGCAATTGCTCGGGCGAGAGCGCAACGCGTTTGTCCTGCCACTGCGCGGCGGCGGGAAAAAGCAGCGCGCGGGCCTGCTCGGCGCTCAGGTAATCCACCGCAAAGGCAGAGGACGCGCAGAAGCCACATGCTATTATAATAGTAGCTACATATGCACTATGCATGGGGGCTATAGGCCTATTTAATGCCTAAAATGGTTAGAAAGACCAGCCCAGACCCAAATTAACGCGGTTATTGGCGCTGTTGAGCAAGAACACCTGGTAGTCGGCCTTGACCACGACGTTTTGGCTGACGTGAAAGTTGGCGCCCACCGTGGTCACCCGCTCATAAGCGTCTGCCGCGCGGCCCAGGCCCACGGGCAATGCGGCGTAGGATTTTGCGGTGTTGAACCGCTCCAGGCGCACAAAGGGTTTGAGCTGGTAGTCGCCCTGGCTCCAGAGCTTGTAGGCGGCCTGAACATAGGCACCGTCAAATTTGGCGGGGATGGGCGTGGCGTCTGCCGCCAACGGAATGTTCAACGCGCTGGCGTCGCTGATGCTGCCCAAGGCATACACGGCGGCCAGATCCCACTTGCCCGGAGTCCAGCGCGCGTGCAGGTCCCACACGGTCACGCGTGGGTTGGCCCCGCCGGCCAGCGCTCCGTGCCCGGCCTGGCCCGTGAACACGCCGCCGCCCACCAGCAGCCCCGGGGTGCCGCGCCAGTCCAGCGCGCCAAACACGCTCAGGTTTTTGGCTTTGGCAAGCTGCAGCTCCTGGTGAATGCTGCCCAAGGGCGACGCTTTGCCATCGCCCGATTTGGAATCCCACTTGCTCAAATCAAACCCGGTGGACAGGCCGGCCTTCCAGGACAGGCCCGCGTCAGTGGTGCCAATCAGCATCACACCGCCTTCGCGCCAGGTGCTGGGGATGATCGCGGTCTCCACAAAATTGCGCTCGACGCCGTAGAAAGCAGTGGGCTCATGGTTCTCATTGATCAGGCCCATCGGAATGAGGAACAGGCCCGCGCGCACCGCCAGCCTGTCGTTGAGCTGGTGCTCGATGTAGGCCTGCTCGACCGCTGCCTCGCCCCGGTCAGTGGCGGAAGTGACAGCGTGCTCCCACTCGAATTCGCCCACAAACTTGGTCTTGTCGTCAAAGCGGTGCTGCAGGCCTATCACGGCGCGACGCAAGTCGGCCTGAGTGGCGTTGGCGTTTTTGGTGGGGCGGTTGTAGTTGATCTCACCGTAACCGGTGACCACAGTGGACGGGCCGCTGACCTTTAGCCCGGTGCCAGCCACGGCGGCCACGTCTGTTTTAGCCTGCTGGGCTACCACATTGGCCTGCTCCGCCGTGCTTTGGGTTTTGGTTTGTGCGGCCTTGATCTCGGCCAGCTCGCCCTTCAAGCGGCTCAGCTCCTGCTGCATCTGCTCCAGTTTTTGCATCAGCACGTCTTGCGATGTAGTTTGCGCCAGCGCGGGGGCTACCAAGCCTGCCAAGCAAATGGCGGCTGTCAAAGCATTGAGGTTGGCGCGAAATATGGATTGCGGTTTGAAATGTGTGTTCGTCATGTTGGGTCCTGGGCTTTCAAGCGGGGGTGTAGCGCAGCGAGCCGAAAAGTCCGGCGGCTTCGCCCTCGGGCCCGGCGGCGAAGTAAAGCGCTTCGCTGTCGCCCAGGCTGACGCCATTGCCGAATTGCAGGCCCCACAGGCCGGGAATGCTGACGAAGGTGCCACCCGGCCCGCGCAGGTACCCCAGGAAAGCGCCGGTTGTGCCATCAAACGCAGTCACGTAGCCGCCGCCCCCAAAGTTGCCCACCATCACCGCGCCGCCAAACCCGCCGAAAGAGGCCGGTGCAATGGCCACGCCCCAGGGCGCGTTCAGGTGCTTTTCGTCCCGGTAGACGCGCACCAGTTTGCCGTTCAGGTCGAACTCTGCCAGGCGGCCCCGGTCGGGAGCAAAGCCAGAGGCTTTTTCCGGGTCGGCGTCCATGGCATCTTCGGATGACGCCAGGAAAGACGGCTGAACAGTAGCATTGTTTACCGTGGATTTGGCGTAAGCCACAAACACGCGTGCGCCCAGGGCCGTGATGTTGTAGGGCACAAAGTCACCGGGCCGTGCCACACCGGCCGCACCAGTGCCTGCACTTGTCGCAAATGGATTGGCAAAACCGACGGTGGGGACAAGATTCCATTGCGCGTCAAACTGGCGGATCTGCGGCGCGGTGCCAAAGTCCACCGCCCACAAGGTGTCCCACGTGCTGGTTTTCATGGCGCAGCCAAAGAAGCTCATGCCCAGATTGGTACCGGTCGCGCCGCCGTCGTACATGCTCTGCGCCGCGCCGTTGACGCGCAGGGTGCCACCGGTGTCCTGGCGCCGGTCGGTCCAGGCATTGATGCGGCCTGAGTCGGTCACAAAGATGAAACGGGCCGAGCCTTCCATGGCAAGTGCGTTGCCATTTCCATCAGGCATTTGCTGGCCGGTGGGCACAAAGTTGGCCGACGTCAACGGCGCGCCGTTGTAGACCACGCCGGTTGATTTGCCCGCGCTGGTGTTGTCGGTCAGCGAATCAGCGCCTGCCAGCGTGACTTGCGTCAAGGGATCAACACCCAAGGTTTGCAAGGCGGGTGTTGGCGACGCCTGCACGTCCCCTAAAAATTCCCACGACGACCCGCCGCCATTGACCCAGAAATGCCCGCCAGCGCCTGCCGGGCGAATGGCAATGCCCCAGGCATCCACCATTTGCGGGCGCATTATCTGCGGCTGGTAGCTGGCCGATGACGCAACCAGATTGGCCTGGGTGAAGCGGTTTTGTGCGGCTGGCACGCTGCCCACGCCGCCGCTGCCACTGCTGTCAGAACCACCGCCACCGCAAGCGGCCAACACGGCGACCGAGCCGCCGACCGCAACAAACTGTCGTCTTTTCATTTGTCAATGCTCAGATGCGCCATGCAGGTTGCGCGGCGGTCGGGTCTTTGGCTGGCGGCACTGCGGGACGGGGTCCCACGTGCCGTGGCTGGTATTGGGTGTTGGGTAGGGGGTTGGTTGTCCGTAGGGGCAGCCAAAGTGTCGGGTGGGCGCTGGCGACCTGCCGGGGTTGCTGGTTGGGCCGCCGCAGGTCAGGCCGTGCTGAGTTTTTTCTGGTCCATCCAGTGGACAGCAATCAGCCACACGGTGGGTGCCAGCACCAGCAAGACGGAGGCGATCTGGGCATACTGGCCTTCCGCAAAAGCCTCGGTGGCCAAATGCCAATAGGCGTTGTCGATGCCAGGCACCAGCGCGCCTTCGGTAAATTCATGGAAGGCCTTGAACACCAGCATGGCCGCAAATGCCAGCATGAACACCGAGGTGACGTTGAAAAAGCGGGTCAAGTTGACTTGCCGCCCATACTTGACCCAGAGCCAGGCGAC
>JAYVNK010000096.1:0-17989 GCA_043758475.1 Comamonadaceae bacterium
ATCGCCAATGTCGGCAAACGCCAAAATATCCGCCAGCCGCTCGTCCACCTGGGCCTGGCTCAGGCCCAAGATGGCGGCATTCATGTAAATGTTTTCCAGCCCGGTGAAGTCGGGGTTGAAGCCCGCACCCAGCTCCAGTA
Organism: Comamonadaceae bacterium; assembly: GCA_043758475.1. Taxonomy (GTDB): domain Bacteria; phylum Pseudomonadota; class Gammaproteobacteria; order Burkholderiales; family Burkholderiaceae_C; genus JANYCG01. The sequence goes on from JAYVNK010000096.1 coordinate 141, forward strand.
GCGCCGCCACCCGGCCCCTCACCTGCAAGTCACCAGTACTGGGCTGCAGCGTGCCACACACCATCTGCAACAGGGTCGATTTGCCCGCGCCGTTGCGCCCCACAATGCCAACGACCTCGCCGGGCGCAATGGTGAAGTTCACATCGTTCATCGCCCAGAAATCACGAAAATAAGGCTTGCTAGGGTGCCGCCAGCGGCCCCACAGCAACTGCTTCAGGCGGTCACCGGGGCGCTCGTAAAGGCTATAGCATTTGCCCAGACCCCGCGCTTCGATCGCCGGCTTAGACAACATCGGCAAATCCCTTGCGTGCAGCCTTAAAAAAGGCTGCCCCCAGCACCGCCAGTGCACAACACGCTATTAAATGAATAGTATAAGAGGGCCAGTCTGGCCACTGGCCATCCAGCAGCACCTGGCGCGTCTGGGTGATCGTCAAAGCCAGCGGGTTCAAAAACAGCCATGGCCGAACCGCAGGCGGAATCGCCTCGACCGGGAAAAAAATGGGGCTCAAAAACATCAACAAACTCACCAGCATGCCCAACACTTGGCCCACGTCCTTGACATACGTGCCGACCGCCGCCAACAGCCACCCCAGCCCGACGCACAGCGGCAACAGGGGCAGCCACACCAGCGGCAGCGCGAGCACCGTCAAGGGCAGGCTCCCCTGCTCCCAAAGGCCGAAAACCAGCATCAGAAAAAGCGCCACTCCAAGGTGCGTCAATGCAGCCAGGGCGCTGACCCACGACAGGATTTCCAGGGGAAAAATCACTTTTTTCACCAGATTGGGCTGATCCAGTATCAGCCTCGGCGCTTTGTTGACGCATTCTGCAAAAAAGTTAAACACCGCCAGGCCCGCATACAGGCGCAGCGCAAAGGCCAGGTCGCTCTCGTCCCCGGTGCCGCCCCAGCGCAGTTTGAAAATGAAGCGAAACACCAGCGTGTACACGCCCAGCATCAGCAACGGCGTTAAAAATGCCCACGCCACCCCCAGCAGGGACTGCCGGTAGCGTGCGTCAAATTCCCGTCTGACAAATTGCCGAATCAGGCCCGCGTAGCGCCATGGAAACAGGTAAGAAAACAGGATGTGCAAGGTGTCAGGCTGCTTCAGGCAAAGCTGGATAGTTTAAGCCTTGGGGGCGTCCGCACGCCCCTCGGCGATATTTTTCAGGCTTTCCAGGCTCACCAGCGTCAGCGTGTTGCCCTCGCGCACCAAAATCTTGTGGACAAACAGCAATTGAAAGGCGCGCGTCACCGTCTCGCGGCTGGCATTGATCATGATGGCCAGCTCCTGGTGCGTCGGAACTGGGTCCACTGTTGTCGGGCCAGCGGTGGTATTTTGGGATAGCTGCAGCAACTGAACGCAAAGGCGTTGAAACGGATTGGCCAGGCTCAGCAACATGCGCTGCGCCATCACAGCCCGCACCCGACCGGCCAACCGCCCCATCACGGCCCGAGCCAGGTCCGGGTTCATCGAAATCAGCTCGTGCGCCGCCCTGGCCTCCAAAAACGCCACGGTAGAACGCGCCGCTGCCACAACAAACTCCGATCCCGGCTTGCCATCCACCACCGACAGCTCGCCAAAATAATCCCCGGGGTCCACAAAATAGAGCCCCACGCTACGACCGTCCACGGTAAAATCAAGTCCTTGCAGGCGGCCATCAACCAGAAAACCCAGTTCCTGCGTTGCGTTGTCTTTGGACAAAACCATGGCTCGGCGGGCGAAAGAGCGCAGGATCATCTTTGCGGACAGCGGCTCCAGGGCGTCCCGAGACAGCGGATGCAACAGCGGAAATTGCGCTAGTAATTGAAGCGAAACGGGCATTGAGGGCGAGTTTAGCCTCTGACGAACTTGTGATAACTTGTGCCGAACTTGTGAAGAACTTGTGATTCAGGGCACAGAAAACAAAACCTGTCCGTGGTAAATTTTCAGGCACTAAAGAGATTAACCATGACTAAAACCCCATTTTCCTTGCGCGCTGTGTCTTTAGCCGTCTCGCTGGCGGCACTGGGCTGCTCAGTGCTCGCCGCTGATGCCCAACCCGGTCAAGACTCGGTGGGCGAAGCCTCCATGATCATTGGCGCGGTCAGGGTCATGTCTGGCGATGGCGTAGCGAGGGTGCTTGAGCGCGGTTCGCCCATCAAAGTGGGCGACAAAATCGAGACCGGCGAGGGCGGCCATGTGCACATCCGCTTTGTTGACGGGGGTCGGCTCAGCGTGCGACCGTCAAGCCGCTTGCAAGTTGAAAACTATGGCCGTTCCGCTGACCAGCCTGCCCTGATGGCCATCAAATTCCGCCTTGACGAAGGCGTGGTGCGTTCCATCACGGGCACTTGGGGCGAGGCTGCGCGTGACCGTTTCCGCCTCAACACGCCAGTCGCGGCCATCGGCATAAAAGGCACAGATTTTGTAGTTAAAACGGATGTGAACAACACGCTGGCCTCTGTGCACACCGGTGCCATCATGCTTACGCCTTTGGCAAGCGGTTGCCAAACCAGCCTCGGGCCGTGCCAGAACGGCAGTGAAAAACTGCTCACCGAAGACATGAAGGGCCAAATGCTGGCGCTGGGACGGTTGCAAGTCATTCCACAGCTTGTTCCGGCGGTTGATCTACTCGCTCAGCGCGCCCGCCCCGCGTCGGCTGAAACCATTGCCAAAGCCGATCCAGCCCTTAAAACCGAGGGCAACCGGTCTGACGTCAATAACGAAAGGGCGGTGGTTAACGAGTCGCGCGCAGTGGATGTGGTGGCCATCAGCAAGTCAACGTCCGCGGCTCAGCAAGTCGCTGCGGCGCCGGTCCAGCCCGTGCCGCCGCCGCCCGTCGTGCTGCCGGCCGAAGTCAAGCAACTGGTTTGGGCGCGCCTTGCGGCCATCGCACCTGACGGCGACACCATCAGCCGCAGCTTTGCCGATGCCCTTCAAAATGGTCGCCAGGGCACCGTTGGCAATATCGCTTACAGCCTGTTTCGTAACGTCCCGGCGACCGGCCCGGCGATTCTTGCCAGCTCCGACACGTCTGCCAATTTCCGTCTGGCGGGCGCAGCGGCCCAGCTAGTGCGTACAGACCGGGGCCTGGACTTCATCGAATCAGTTCAGGTAGGCGGTGGCACCCTGAATGTTGACTTTGTCAAGTCCACCTTTGCCACCCAGCTCAGTGTTTCCAATGCCCGCATCGGTGCCGAGAGCATTGTGTCCAATGGCGTCATCAAGCCCAACGGCTTATTGCAGTCGCAAGGCGGCAATGCCTTCACATCGGGCGCCCTCAGCCTGGACGGCAAAGAAGCAGGTTACTTTTTCTCCAGAGCCATTACAGCAGGCCAGTTGTCCGGCATCACGCAATGGGGGCGATGATTGGCGTCAAGCGGGTCGCGGCTGCCAAGCCGGTACGGCGTTTTTGCGCTCAGCCTGCTGTTGGCCGGATTGGCATGGCTGTTTCTGCATCTTGCTGCGGGCAACGTGTTGGCCCGGTTCGAGGAGCGTTCTGGCGACTTGGTCTGGAACCTCAGCGCTGACCGCAGGGACGAACGCCGGCTGATCGTTGTTGACGTCAACGAGGACAGCCTCAGAGAAATCGGCCCCTGGCCCTGGCCACATGCCACCCAGGCAAGACTGGTCGAAAAAATTGCGGCTCTGGGCGCCCGCCAGCAGATTTTCGACATTGTTTTTACGGACCAACGCCCCGACAGCGATGCACTGGTGCGTGCTGTCCAGCAACAACGCCCGGTGCTGGCGCAGGTTTTCACGCTGGAGCAGGGGGGGCAATTGTCCGTCGGCCAGCTCGCTGGCGCACTTGACTGGTCGACCTGTCCCGCACCGTTCGGCGCGGCTGCCGGCTACCTGGGCAACTTTGCCGCCCTGGGTGCCGTTGACGCCAAGGGCAGCGTTGCAGCTGCTGGCCACGTCACGCCCCGCATCTCGGGTGATGGGTTTGTGCGCCACGTGCCTGCGGTGATCTGTTTCCAGGGCAAGTCCTATCCCGCCCTGGGCCTGGCAGCCCTCATGCGCGGCACGGCCGACCGCACGTTGGCGCTTGAGCGCGGCACCGGCCTCTTTGAACCGCCCTGGCGGCTGTCGGCATCCAGCATTGCACCGGGTTTTATCCCTCTGGATGAACGCGGCGACCTTCGTGTGTCGTGGCGCGTGCACCCGAACAGCTTCATCAGCCTCTCTGCGGCCGACGTATTGGCTGCGCGTGTGCCCAGTGGCCTGCTGGACAACGCCTGGGTATTGTTAGGCAGCAGCGCTTTTGGCCTGAATGACTCCATTGCCACACCGTTTGGGGGCGTCGGCGCGGGCCTGCAGGTCCACGCCCAAGTCATTGCGGCTTTAATCGATGGCCGAACGCCCTACACCCCGCGCGGGGTGTGGCTGGCCAAAGGCCTGGCCGCCATGCTCGGTGCCCTGGTTTTGCTGCTGTTGGCGCGCAGGCCGGCCCACAAACACGACACGGGGCGTTATTTTCCGGTTTACCTGTTGCCCATTGCCGCCAGTGTGTGGGCCGCGCTGCTATGGGTAGGGCACGCGCTGCTGCTCAGCCGCAGCGCCTTGTGGCTTGGCTGGGTTGATCCCGCCCTGTTTGTCATGATGGCCGGCTCAACCCTGGGCATTTTGGAGCACGCCAAAAGCCGACTTGACCGGGACCGGCTGTACATGCACCTGTCAAGCTATCTGCCCGCGCCGGTCGCCGCCTCACTGGCCCTGCAACCCGCCTCAAGCGCCATCAAGGCCAGCACCAACCTTGTCTCTGTGCTGTTTGCCGACATCCGCAATTTCTCTGCCTACTGCGAAGCCCGCCCGCCCGATGAAGCGGCGGCCGTGCTGCACGCTTTTTTCTCTGTTGCAACGCGGGTCGTGGAGAGCGAAGGTGGCGTGATCGAATCTTTTCAGGGCGACGCCATCCTGGCGGTATGGAACGGTGAACCCGCCCCAGGCGACTCCGCTGCCACCATCAGCAAAAGCAAAGGTAAAAGCAAAAGCACCACCGACGCCAACAGTGAAAACAGTGGCACACGCGCCAGCGACCACGCCCGCCGCGCCCTGCAGGCCGCCATCAATTTACACGCCGCCATGCAAGGCGTGCTGCCAGACCCGGCTCCCGCGGGTCTTGAGCCCCTGTCGCTGGGCATTGGCGCAGAAACCGGCCCCGCCATGGCCGGCTCGTTTGGCCTGGCCAGCCGCCGCACTCACATGGTGATGGGTCGCACCGTTACCATTGCCAGCCGCCTGGTGGAAATGACCGGCGAGCTGGCCCACCCCATTTTGGTGGGTGAGGGCCTGGCCGCGCTGGTCGGCGCTGCCGGCCTGCAGTCCATGGGCACTTTTTTACTCGACGGCATGAGGGTTCCGCACCATATTTACGCCTACCCCCTGGCTAGCTACCCCCTGGCCAGCTATCCGCTTGCCAGCTCGCTTACTAACCCGTACCCCCTTGCAACCGACATCCAGTAGCCGCATTGGCCTGCACACGCGGCCTGGTAAAAAGCAACAACAACAACGCCGGGCGATCAGTCTTTCGCCCGCGCCTGTGCCCGCGCCTGTCCGTTCTGCGCTTTTCGCATTGCCTTGCGCGCCGGTTGCTGTGCTGGCGACTGTTCTGGCGGCTGTTTTGGCAGCTATCAGTGTGCCCGCCTACGCGCTTGAGTTGCCAGCGCCAGCCTGCGCCGTGCCGCAAGCCCAGGCGGCCCCGGCCACGCCAGATTTGCCCGCCGCAGCGCTGGAGCGCATGCTGGCCCAGCTGTCGGCCTGCCAAAAAGACGCCGTATTCCTGGCGGCCTTGGGGCAATTGCTCAACCGCCAGGAGCGCTACCTTGAAGCCGCCGACCACCTGGAACGCGCGCTCATGCTAGACCCCGACCTCAAAGACGCGCAACTGAGCTACGCCATCGCCCTTACCGGCAGCGGCGACGTCACCTCGGCCCAGGCACTGCTTGACAACCTCTTGAACGATGCCGACCTGCCGGCTGCCTTGCGCCCGCTGATTGCACGTCAAAAAGCGCTGCTTGCCAGCGGTGGCGTGCTCGCAGACCCCCATGCCTGGCAAAAGCGTTTCACTCTCGCATCGCGGATCGGCTACGACAGCAACCTGCTGGGCTCGCCCAACCTCAGCAGTCTGGCGCTCACTCTCTCGGGCCAAACCATTGTGCTGCCGCTTGACGAAAACTACCTGTCACGCGCCGCCAGCTATGCGCGGGCCGATGCACAGCTCGAATTCAGCCGCACCGCGCCCGATGGTGCCCGCTGGGACGCCGTTGCCAGCCTGCGTGCCCGCACCAGCCCTTCCATACCCACGGCGGGGTCTACCCAGGTGGATTTGCTGCTGGAGCGCAGCACCATCGCGCCCAGCCAGGCATCCACCAGCGCCATCACCACTGCCAATGGCAACCGCAACGGCAATGGCAACGGCAACGGCAATGGCAATGGCAATGGCAATGGCAGCAATGGCGGCAGTTACGTCAATGCCACCGTATCGTCATTGCGCTCCAATGCGGGCACCCGCTTTGTCGCTTGGGGCTTGAGTGGCGGCTGGGGAACCGCCTGGCACAGCGTTGCTGCAAGCACATGCCTGGCGCGCGCGGGCATGGAATTTCAAGAACGCAAGTACGAAGACAACGAAGTGTTGTCTGGGCGCTACACCGGTGCATCTTTTAGCTGGTCTTGTGAAAGCGTCACCGGCGCCCAGCTATTGCTAGGCCTGAAGGCAGGGTACGACCATGCGCAAGACGAGAGTCGCCCTGGCGGCGGGCAGCATCAGGCCAGCCTGCGGCTCGGCGCGTATCTGCCACAGACCTCGCTGATGTTTGGCATGCAGCCTTCGGTCGTGGTCCCCCCGGCTGGCACCCTTCGCAACGGTTTTCTGCTGGACTTCGAGCACAGCCAACAACAAGATACCAGCGGCTACAGCTCTATTATTGACAGTGGGCGCTCACGTAAAATCTCGCGCACCGCAGCCCGTGCAGAGTACAAATACTACTTTTCCAAAGGCTTGCAGGGCACGCTGGGGGCTGAGTGGGTTGCCCAAACCAGCAATATTGAGCTGTTCCGCCTCAGCAGCCGGGGCATCTACAGCGGCCTGCGCGCTAGCTGGTAGGCCCTGGTAGGCCGGTCAGCCAGCGGGCTGCCGGTTCTTGCTAATTGCAAAACCGTGTGACGCCCGTCACTTGTCTGCACCTTCCAGGGGGCTTACAGTGCACTCAGGTTGGCAACAAAGCCGTTGTCTCACTTGCAGATACCCCCAAAGCTCGTGTGATAATGCTTATGCAAACTTGTAACGGGAGTGCCGGGCTGCTTGTGTTTTACAAAGACACGCAAGCGGTTTGACACAAACAAGTAACTGGTTTCAATTTTTTTTAAACCCTAGTAAGGAAGCACAAATGCCATCACAACTATCCGGCGCGTCAGCAGTAGCCATTCAAGTCTATCAAGCGCTGTACGGTAAAGCACCCAGCAATGCACTGCTTGCAAGCTACACGGCGCAAGCTAGCGCTAACCCCCAGGTAACTTCTGCTGTTGCCTCATCGGCATTTGCCAGTGACCAAGCCAGTGGTTTCCAGTCCGTATCAGACGCAAACCTTGCCCTGCAAGTCTTGAACAACGTCAACATCACCGCAGCCACGGTCACCGCACCGGGTTCTTACACCACGCTGCTGTCTGCCCTCACGCAGGCTTTCACCGGTTTTGGTCCCTCAGCCCGCGGCCAGATCATCCTGAACGTCACCAACCTGCTTGCCAAGCTTGAAGGCGACGCAACCTACGGTGTGGCCGCTACTGGCTTCAATAACCAGGCCTATGCTGACTTCGTTTATGGCAGCGTTGGGACCAACACCAGTCCAGCAGTCGTTACACCCGCACTGACGACTTTCAACTTGACCCTGCTCGCTGGTGAAAGCATCCAAGGCACTTCAGGCGATGACCTCTTCATTGCCACCATTTTTGGCGCTGCAAACTCACTCCAGTCTGGCGACAAAATTGCCGGTGGCGCTGGCCTTGACCGTTTGGTTGCTGACATGGGTAGCTCGCAAGGCTTTGCGGTTACACCGGAGACTACCGGTGTCGAGCAAGTTGCCATTCGCGCGCAATCCAGATCGTTTGACAGCGGCGACAACAACGTTTCTGGTCTCGGTATGGTTGATATTGACGCACAGCGCATGGTTGGCGTGAACCAGTGGGAGTCCAACAACAGCCGCGCTGACCTCATCATTGAAGATGTGCGCATCCTGCCAAACCAGATCACCAAAGACATCACCATTGCGTTTATTGAGTCCGATCCAGGCCACGTGGACTTCGGCGTGTACTTTGACCAACTGTCACTGCGCAGCCAAAGCAACACCACCAGCGTGCTGTCCATCGAAATTTTGGACACACGCAGTGCCGCATTGGGCACCGGCCCCCTGAAAGACAATCCATATGACAGCTTTGCGTTCCTGATCAACGGCACGCCTATCATCGTCAAGTCTCCCGCCATTGATGCAGCTTTGACTTACGCTGACTTGCGCACTGCCATTGACGCTCAAATCACCGTCTTGAAGGCAACCCAGCCCCTGTTGGCCAATTTCACGGTCACACTGGGCGCTGAATTCACCCGTTTCGACACGCAAAGCGGCCAGGCTGTCAAAGGCAACGCCATTGTGTTGACTGACACCGCCGGCGGCGTCCTGACCGTCAACCCTACCGCAGGCTTTGCAACCCCAAGCGGCGTTGTGCCGCCAAACTCTGGTTTGCACACCGCAATCAGCACGGTGGCCACCAGTTCCACTGACAAAGTCACCAGCAAGATCATTCTGGACGACGTAGGCCGCGGCAGCACCTCTGGCGACTTGGTTATTGGTGGCCTGTCAACCGGCGACTCTTCCACCTCCAGGGGTGTTGAGCGCTTTGAAATCCGCGTGGACGACAACAGCAAACTGGAAACCATCAACTCGACGAACAACACGTTACAAGAGGTGACCGTTGTCAACGGCTTGACCAGCAGCAACAGCTTTGCCTACCAGGCAACCGTGAAAGACAAGGGCAATCTGACCGTCAACGGCGTGTCTGGTCTCAACGGCGGCAATGTCACCATTCCTGGCCTGAACACTGTTGTCGGCGGCGGCGGTGCTGTCACGGCTAATGCTCCGTTTCCCGTTACGTCGGGTGCGGGTCAATCCCAAGGCATTGACGCTCAGGTCGGCAACAACACTCCACTGCCTGGTTCCGCTGCGCAAACGGCTCGTGGCTATGGTTTCTCCGATGTTCGCTTGATCGATGCTTCCGCCATGGTGGGCCAGTTGTCCTTCTCGGCTGAAGTCACCGGCGCATCGATTGCCAAGTACTTTAACCTGCGTGACACCGGCGCGCTGCCAGCGGCTGACAACATTGCGTTTGTCTACAGCGGGGGTTCCAACAACGACGCCATGTTCATAACACTGGACCAGGGTGTGGCAAGTAGCCGCAGTACCTACATTTCTGGCCGTGAAGACTTCACGTTCACCGCCAACGGTGGCGCGGGCAACGACAACATCACGCTCAATGTGGCACCTGGTTTACGCGGTGGCGCACAAGCTTGGTACACCAACCAGAAGCTCAACGCCAACATTTTCATCAACGGTGGTGACGGCAACGACACCATCCGCAAGCCAGGTGCTGGCGATGTGATTATTGATGCGGGTGCGGGTGATGACACGGTTTACACCGACAACACCGGATCGTTGGGGGCGACTGCGGTTGCAACGGGTTCGGCTGGTACCGCTGCTATTGCGTACACCAATGCAGCTGCTGCTGAACTGGCTGCTGGACTGGCCGCCGCCGCCGCTGCCAATGCAACCGACGCGACTGCCACTCCTGCTGCTGCTGCTGGCTTTGGTGCAGGTGCTGCTGCTGTCGTTGCAGCGCTCAATGCGCTTGACCAGCTGACTGCAAACGCAAGTTCTGCAGATTTGACTGCTGCTGCCGTTGTGCCTGCGCTGCCAACTCACGCTAGTGTGATCACTGCAACCCAGAACGCCTATGCCGCTGGTGCCATTACTGCCGCGCAGAAAGTGGCGATTGACGTGGCGTACAACGCTTACACGACGACTCCAACGATCACCCCTCCAACTACTTTGGGTGCATTGGCGACCTTCACGGGTGGGGTAACAAACGGTGCAGCCACGGTTGCAAGTGAAGTGGTTGCTGGTGATGGGGCTGTCGCGCCCATTTTGGCTGCTGCCAATACAGCACTGGCTGCTGCTCTGGGCGCTGATGCCAGGCTTATCGTCCAAAACCTTCTGCTAGATGGAACTCAACTCGCAGTTGAAGCTGCTACTGTAGCGATGACCGCAGTGGATGATCGTTCTACCGGTGGTAACGAAGCAGGCACGACGACCATTCTGAATGGCCTGATAGCAATCCAGTCTGCACTGACGCTGAATGCAACCGATGCAACGGTGGTGGCTGCACTTAATGCTGCCACTCTCAGTGGCGCGATTTTGCCTGCAACGGCTACTAACCTGTTTACCGCTGCGGTTGCGACGGCAGGTACCATGGATGCGGGTGAAGTCACAGCGGTTGGTTTGATACTTTCGCCGCTGATCAACAATGCCACGAACGCAAACACGGCAGCGCAAACAGCTTTGACGCTCGCGATCAAAGCCGATACAGCGGTTCAAGTTGCCAATGCTGCTTTTGCTGCTGGAAATGTTGGCGGGGCGGCTCCTGACAGCGTGAGCTCAGCGCAGACTGCTGCTGCTGCTGCTGCTGCTGCTGCTGCTGCAACGACTGCTGCTACCAACTTGGCGACAGCAGTGGCAAAAGAAGCGGGTCTGATTGCTTTGAGAGGGGCGATTACCACCGCGACGACAGAAGTGACTGCGCTCAACTTGCTCAACAATGCGCAATTTGCTAACTTCGTTACCGCCGGTGAGAATGCTACTCTGGCTGGCTTTGTAGGCGCAGCAGCTGTCTCTACGCCGGTCACGGCAGCACAAAAGCTCGCTTTTGACACGGGTGCGACGGGCTTCACGGTTGCTGGCAGCATGGACGCGTTGATCACGACTGCTCACGCAGGCGTTGAAGCGCTGACTGTGTTGTCCAATACCGCTGCCGGTAACGCCGCTGCGACTGCAACTGCGAACACGATCATGCTCGCTGCTGTGGCTTCCGGAGGCAACAGCTTGAACATCGCTGCGCCCCGTGCGGTTTTTGTCTTCAACACCAGCAACCAGACCAGCACCTACAACGTTGCGACGCAGGATGACCGCAATCTGGCGGATCTGAAGTCAGATGTCAATAACACCAACAACTTCTTTAATTCCACAGTAAAAGTGGTCTACAAGGGTCTTGTTGGGACGTCTGCTGTCGTTCCAGGAACCGGTTACAAGACGACTGACTTGGAACTGAACCAGGCGATCAAGGCCGTGATCAACGGTGATCCAGTGTTGAGCAAGTTGCTGGTGGCGAACGATGGCCCTGCCAATACCTTGATCGTGACATCACTGATAGACGGTACGCAAACCACGGGCAATCTGGCTATTTCCCTGACGATGCCAACCTCTGTCACATCAGCTGACGTGGCCGGTGCGATTGCTGCTGGATTGGTTCCTGCCGGTTCAACCGATGCAGCTTTGATTACCGCCTTGGGCGTAGCCAAGGCCGGGTTTGATACCAAAGGCGACTACGTAACTCAGTTCGCTGAGTCTGGTGCAGCCGGCGGTAACGTCGTGTTGGTGGGTGCTAATAGCGTTACCTCCAGCGACAACACCGTGACCCCTGGTCCTGGCAATGACGTGGTCGTGCTGGGTACGACGGTCGGTACCGACCTGCTAACCAGCAGCAACGAAGTGGTGGTGTACGCCGGCACCTTTGGCAACGACACCATCGTTAACTTTGCTGTCGCTGGTTTGGGCGTTGACAAGCTGGACTTCAGTGCGTTGAACGGATCTAGCGCCAATTTCGGTAGCCTGTCCGCTGACAAATCGATCGTGGTGGGTGCTGCAACCGCTGTAGGCGCAACCGTGCTGACTGCAGCTCAAATCGCTGCCTTGTTCACCGACTCTGCGACGGCCATCAACCACGTTTACGTGGCGGTTGACTCGAACAACATCGGTAGTGTCTGGCAAGTGGCTGACGCTGCAGGCACGGCAGCTGGCAACGTGACGGCTACCTTGGTCGGCTCGATTAACCTGGCTGACACCAGCTGGGCTGGCATGACCGCCCTTAACTTCGTCTAATCGCCTCCATAAACCACTGCCCCAACGGGCAGCGGTTTCCATAAAACCCACTCCCCACAAGGGCGTGGGTTTTTTTTCCCTCTTTTAGGAAGAACACATGCCAACGCTCACTATCAACGACAAAACCTACGACATCGACAAGCTGTCTGAAGACGCAAAAGCCCAGATCATCAACCTTCAGTTTGTAGAAGCCGAGCTGGCCCGCCTGAACGCCACCGCAGCCGTATTCCAAACCGCCAAAATCGGCTACCTTAGCGCCCTAAAACCCCACTTGGCGGCACTGGACGCCAGCGGCGCCAAGCCTGCGCACTAGGGTTGGGCTGTTACGGGTCTGGCTTCAATCGCATGAAATTCGCAGTGGCATTTGAATTTCCAGTCAGGTTAGACTCACACCTTGGAACTAGAAATTTTTGAAGCGCTGACAGCCGCCAATGTGCCCGTTGACAAGGCACGTGCGGTTGCAACATCCATCAAGCGCGAGATCAATGAACACTACGCTTTGCACGCGGAGCAGCTTGCGACCCGGGGTGACGTGGAGCAGGTACGCAAGGAAGTTGCGCTCGTGCAAAAAGACGTGGTCGATCTCAAATCCGAGCTGATGAAGACAATGGTGGAGTCCCAAAGGTGGACGATCACAGCCATTTTCGCAGCCGTTGCTCTTTTTGCCGCGATTACGAAGATATGGCATTGATGAATTAATTGGGGTCAGACCCTAATTTAACCCGTGAAATAGGTCTCTAGCCCGCATCCTGTGTGCATAAGCAGCTATAAATAATATAGTATTACGTAGTCGACCCTGAAAAATTTATCTCTCCGCCTTTTGTTGGGGAAGATCCATGGCTGCGGTCGCGGTCTCTACGGACTTCTGCAGTAATGCCCTGGCTGGCGTGGGTCACCACAGCGGATGCCTTGCACATCTTCATCAACTTGCCGATGGCCGCGTGTTGACGCTTGGGGTCGGTCGCCGTCTTCAAAACGATCGAAGTTGCCTGGACGCGTCCTTTACCCAGCGACGGTGTAAAGCCAGACACGAGCATGTGCCCAGGCTTGTTAGGAGAGGGCGTGAAGGCGGCAGCGGTTTTCATGGAATCCAGTTTACAGCAACGCTCAAATTGCTGGCCTGGCACCGCGCCCATCGCTATTTGGGCATGCGGCACTTTTGCGTGATGCAGACAATGAGGACGTTCGCAAGTCGTTGCTTTTGCAATGCTACTTTCTTTTTTGGACTACATGCCAGCGCTTTAGATTTACCCAGTGATGCCTTTGCTGCCGCATTGCCATCGAGTCAGCTGTGCAAAAGTGGGAGTCCGGTAGCAGTACGAGTGAACGCCCGGCATGGTTAAATCGGGTTCTCTTGATGGAGAATGCTCATGAGGCCATCCCTTGCCCTACAGTCGCACCGCTCTGCCATTCGTGACGTGGTGGAGTCGCACCGTGCCCTTAATGCCCGTGTCTTCGGCTCCGTCATTCACGGGGATGATGTTGAAGGCAGCGACCTGGACATACTGGTTGACCCCACGCCGGACACCAGCCTCATGGATGTTGCTTTAATCCAGGTAGAACTGGAGAGGCTGCTGGGCGTGTCGGTTGACGTACTGACGCCTGCGGGACTGCCCGAAAAATTTCGTAGTCTTGTTCTTGCTGAGGCTATATCTGTATGAACAAGGTCTTGCGAATATCTGACTATTTGAGGCACATACTTCAGGCCATTGAACGCATCGAACGACATACCTCTGACGTGGATGAAATGAGATTTCTGGTCAGTGAGATGATTCAAGACGCAGTGATTCGCAACATGGAGGTTGTGGGTGAAGCTGCAAACAATATTCTGAAGGCTGATGCCGCCTTTGCAGCGGCACACAACGAGGTGCCTTGGCTAGCCATGTACGCTATGCGTAATCGCCTCTCACATGGCTATGATCGCGTTGATCTTAAAATTGTCTGGAAGACGATCCAGCGAGACTTGCCTGCGATCTACAAACTGATCGAATCTGCCCTGGTTCAAACAAGAAAAAGCATGGAAGATCGCGGTCAGCCTCCCATTTGACGTGACGGAAACGATGGTTCAGAAACAGGGTTCGTTGTTCTGACGCAAAGGCTAATTGGGGTCAGGCTAGCTGCGATCAGATCCCAATCAACTTAAATTGGTTGAAGGATAGGGTTTTCGCTGAAGAAGGTGGAGCAGGCTGCTGCCTTTTGCAATGAAGGCGCTGCACCTTGCTGCCGAATCTACAAGCATCGGGGACAATGCAGTATGTCAAAAAAGCAAAGCCCCAATCGTTGGTTGATCATATGAAAAATTTTGTCCTTCTATCCTGCGTTGTTAGCGTGTTGACCGCCTGTGGTGGTGGTGGCTCGTCATTTGAACCGGTTGTCGCGCAAATTAGGGTTCAAAGCCTGCGTTACGGTCAGTCTGCAGTGATAGACGTGGTTGGCAAGTTCTTGCGCAATGACATGATTGCCGATACCGGCACGTGCACCAATCCGACCTACAGTGCCGCAAGCTCCCCCGACCATGCCATCCTGAACTGCAAAGTTACCACGACAGGCCCATTGCCGATCGTCATCAAGTCTGCAAACGGCGCTGTTTTATTCACCGACACGCTCACGGTATTGCCGCCCCAGGTCACCCTGTTCACGTCAAAGGGCAACATTGTGATGGAACTCAATCCGGCAGTTGTTCCCACCACAGTCAATAATTTCCTGAGCTATGTAAGCGCTGGCTACTACGGCAACACCTTGTTTCACCGGGTGATTGCAGGATTTGTTGTTCAGGGTGGAGGTTACACCGCAGGGGTGATCCAAAAGACAGGGCAAAAGCTGCCGATTGCATTGGAGTCAAACAAGGGTTTGTCCAATGTACGTGGCACGCTGGCCATGGCTAGAACCAGCGTGCCCGACTCTGCCACGTCGGAGTTCTATGTCAATCTGGCCGATAACCCGTCTTTGGACTACCAAAGCGCCGCCAACCCCGGCTACGCGGTCTTTGGCAAGGTGGTGCAGGGCCTGGACGTGGTGGATGCGATTGCAGCAGTCGCAACGGCGACGGTGAATGGTTTTGCAAATGTGCCGACCAGCGATGTGACCACCTTGGCGGCGGTACAGACTCAATAGGCGTTAATTGGGGTCAGACCCCAATTAAACCCCAATTGGGCACCTAAATATGCCTGTAGCCCTCTGTCTGTTTGCATAGTTAGCTATATATTAGATAGTAATCGTCACTATCAGCCAATGATCTCAACCTAGCCAACCATTGGGTAGGCCAACCCGGCATGGATGGTTTGTATTTAATTTACAACGCTCAGTTAAATAGTCATATAGGAAGTCTATAATTCCTATATGAATTTAATGTTGCATGTGCCTTTGAACGCTTCGCCGGAGCAGCAGACGCGTTTGCACGCTTTGCAGGCGGCGTTTGCGCAGGTCTGCAACGCGCTGGCACCCACGGTGCAGCAAACCCGCGTCTGGAACCGGGTGGCACTGCACCATTTGATGTACCGCACCTTGCGCGACCGTTTCCCTGAAATGGGCTCGCAAATGGTGTGCAACGCAATTTACGCGGTGTCGCGCACCAGCCGGTTGCTGTTTCAGCATCAGGACAGTCCGCTGAATTTGGCGCGGCTCGCGGGCAAGCCGTTGCCGCTGGTACGTTTTGGCGACACCAATCCGGTTTATTTTGACCGGCACACTTTGAGCGTTAAAGACGGGCAACTGTCCATGTACACGCTGGACGGGCGCATGCGCTTTGCGCTGGCCTTGACGCCTTTGGACGAAGCGAATTTCAAAGAAAAAAAGCTGCGTGAAGTATTGCTGGCGTGCCGCGCCGACGGCGTGTTTGTGCTGTCGTTTTTGTTCAGCGATGCGGATGATGCCGAGGCTGCCTTGCCCGCCAGGCAAGGCAGCGCAGAAGTTCCCGAATATGTGATGGTCGAGGAGGCCCAATGAATCCGAATAAACCCGCATCGCCGCTGCGCGAGGCGTTAGGCGATCTCACGCCCTATTTCAGGCGGGCAGCCTGGCTTAGCGTGATTGCAAGCCTGCTGGTGCTGGCCCCATCGGCCTACATGCTGGAGGTGTATGACCGGGTGGTCAACAGCCGAAGCCATATGACGCTGGCCATGCTCACCTTGCTGGTGGTGGGCGTTTTTGTGGTGATGGAGGTGCTGGACTGGGCGCGCAGCCAGCTCATGCATGAAGCCTCCATTGAGCTGGACCGACGGCTAAGCGCGCGCATCTTCAACGCCATATTCGAAGCCAACCTGAAGCGCCTGCCGGGCGGCACTTCGCAGCCCATGACCGATTTCCGCACTGTGCGGGAGTTTTTGAACACGCCAGTGCTGATTGCCTGCATGGAAGCCCCGGTGTCATTGGTGTTTCTGGCTTTGATTTTCGCCATGAGCCCGGTGTTGGGCTGGTCTGCCGTTGCTGCGGCAATTTTGCAGACCTTCATTGCCTGGCTCAACCAGCGCAGCACGCAGCCGCCGCTGCTGGCGGCCAACCGCACCTCATTTGCGGCGCAGCAATATGCGGATGGCTCGTTGCGCAATGCGCAGGTGATTGAATCCATGGGAATGTTGCGCGATATTCACCGCCGCTGGATGGAGAAGCAGCGCGAGTTTTTGAAGCTTCAGGCCCAGGCGTCGGACGCAGGGGGTGCTTTTCAGGCCGTGTCCAGATTTTTGCAAAATACCACCGGTTCGCTGCTGCTGGGATTGGGGGCCTGGCTGGTGCTGCGCAATGAGCTCAATGGCGGTTCGGCCATGATGATCATCGCCTCGGTGCTGGGCGGGCGGGTTTTGGCGCCGCTGGTGCAAATTGTGTCGCAGTGGCAGGCCGTGGTGAACGTCAGGGAATCGTGGTCCCGCCTGGACCAGCTTTTGACCGCATTGCCAGCCAAGGTGCCTGGCATGAGCTTGCCGGCGCCGAAAGGGGCCTTGCTGGTGGAGAGCCTGATCGCCTCTGCGCCGGGCACTACGGTGCAAATTCTGAAAGGCGTGGGGTTTGAATTGAAGCCAGGCGAGGTGCTGGCGGTGGTGGGGCCATCGGCGTCCGGCAAGACCACGCTGGCGCGTCTGCTGGCGGGTTTTTGGCCAGCCATCAGCGGCAAGGTTCGCCTGGATGGTGTTGACGTGTTCACCTGGGACAAGACCGAGCTGGGCCCCCATGTGGGCTATTTGCCCCAGGGCGTGGAGCTGTTCGATGGCACGCTGGCTGAAAACATTGCGCGCTTTGGCAATGTTGATCCAGCGAAAGTTGAGGCTGCTGCACGGGCTGTGGGCCTGCATGACACCATCATGGCCTTGCCCAAGGGTTACGACAGCCCGGTGGGCCGTGAGGGTGCGATGCTGTCAGGGGGCCAGCGCCAGCGCGTGGGCTTGGCGCGTGCCATCTATGACGACCCCGTATTTGTGGTTTTGGATGAGCCCAACTCCAGCCTTGACGAATCCGGCGACGCGGCTTTGGCCAGCGCCATTGCCCAGCTTAAATCACGCGGCACCACCTTTGTCATCATGACGCACCGCACCAGCGTGCTGGCGGTTGCCGACAAGATGCTGATCCTGCATGAAGGGCAGAGCCGGGCCTTTGGACCGCGGGATGACGTGCTGGCGGCGCTGGCCAAAGTCAATGCCGACGCCCAGCAAGCCACCAGCCAGGCCCGCACGCCTGCCCT
>JAYVNK010000097.1:0-6133 GCA_043758475.1 Comamonadaceae bacterium
GGAATTCAGCTCGGCGCCAGCTCCCTCAAAGCAGAAAAGCCCGCAACAGCGGGCTTTTCAAGTCAACGCAAAAGCCTTGGAGGCTGATGCGGCAACAGCGGTTACATCAACGTCACCTCAACGCGACGACCTTCTTCGTCACTGGTTGCACCTGCCTTGATGTCTTCAGGCTTTTTCAGCTCAATTTTGTCTTCAGGCACGCCAACGATCTTCAGCAAATCGCGCACCGCAAAGGCGCGCTGCTTGGCCAGTTCTGCATTCTTCACCGGGTCGCCGGATGCGCTGACAAAACCGCTGATGACGGCTTTTTTGCCGACCAGTACGCCTTTGACAACATCCACCAGCGCTTCTTTGCCACCGGCAGCCAGATCCGCCTTGCCATTGGCAAAGTAGAACTTGACTACGCCGCCTTCGACCTTGAGCGAGGCAGCGTCTGACGCGGCTTTGGCCGCATTGGCCATGGCTGCGTCTGATTTGGCTGCTACGCTTTCAGCAGAAGGTGCAGCAGCAGCGCTAACAGTCGCTGCACTGGTAGCCACAGCGGCAGCAGTCGTCGCGACAGCCGCCACAGGTGTGGCCGTGCCACCGTGAATCTGCATCATCACCGGCACGATCAGCAGCGCCACGATGTTGATGATCTTGATCAGCGGGTTGACGGCCGGGCCAGCGGTGTCTTTGTACGGGTCGCCTACGGTGTCACCAGTCACGGCGGCCTTGTGCGTCTCGGAGCCTTTGCCACCGTGGTGGCCGTCCTCGATGTACTTCTTGGCGTTGTCCCAGGCACCGCCGCCGGTGCACATGGAGATCGCCACAAACAGGCCGGTCACGATGGTTCCCATCAGCAAGCCACCCAGGGCAGCAGGCCCAAGCAGCAGGCCCACCAGGATTGGCACCGCTACCGGCAAGAGCGATGGAATCATCATTTCCTTGATGGCCGCCGTGGTCAGCATGTCAACTGCAGCACTGTAGTCGGGCTTGCGCTTGCCGGCCATGATGGCGCCGTCGGCGAACTGGCGGCGCACTTCAACAACCACGGAGCCAGCGGCGCGGCCCACGGCCTCCATCGCCATGGCACCAAACAGGTACGGAATCATGCCGCCAATGAACAGGCCGATGATGACCATTGGGTTGCTCAGATCGAAGCTGATGGTGCTCCCCAACGCTTCCAGCTTGTGGGTGTAATCGGCAAACAGCACCAGTGCCGCCAGACCGGCGGACCCAATCGCGTAGCCTTTGGTCACAGCCTTGGTGGTGTTGCCCACGGCGTCCAGCGGGTCGGTCACGTCGCGAACGCTTTTTGGCAATTCGGCCATTTCGGCAATGCCGCCGGCGTTGTCGGTGATGGGGCCGTAAGCGTCAAGCGCCACCACAATGCCAGCCATGCTCAGCATGGATGTTGCAGCGATGGCAATGCCGTACAGACCCGCCAGTTTGAAGGCGGCATAGATGGCGATACAGACAAAAATCACCGGCCAGGCGGTCGAGCGCATCGACACACCCAGGCCCGCAATGATGTTGGTGCCATGTCCGGTGGTGGACGCCTGCGCGATGTGCTTGACCGGCGCGTACTGTGTGCCGGTGTAGTACTCGGTCACCCACACCAGGGCTGCGGTCAAAACCAGGCCAACGGCGCAGGCACCAAACAGCGCCATCTGCGTGCCAGCGGCCTTGATGGCGTTGTCAGGCATCAGCCAGGTGGTGACAAAGTAAAACGCGATCAGCGACAGGACGCCCGCCACGGCCAGGCCCTTATACAGGGCGGGCATGACGTTCTTCATGCCGGGCGATGCCTTGACAAAGAAGCAGCCAATGATCGACGCCACAATGGACACGCCACCGAGCGCCAGCGGATACACCACCGCAGCGGTGCCCGCGCCCGTGACCAGCAAGGCACCCAGCACCATGGTAGCAATCAAAGTGACGGCGTAGGTCTCGAACAGGTCAGCGGCCATGCCGGCGCAATCGCCCACGTTGTCGCCCACGTTGTCGGCAATCACGGCCGGGTTGCGAGGGTCGTCTTCGGGAATGCCAGCTTCGACCTTGCCAACCAGATCGGCACCCACATCAGCACCTTTGGTGAAAATGCCGCCACCCAGACGGGCGAAGATAGAGATCAGCGAGGAGCCGAAGGCGAAACCAATCAGCGGGTCCAGCAGCTTGGCCAAGTTTTTATCAGGCGTGAGGTTGCCGTTGCCCACCAGGAACCAGTAGAAGGCGGTAACGCCCAGCAGGCCCAGCCCCACCACCAGCATGCCGGTGATGGCACCGCCGCGAAACGCGACATCCAGCGCCGGGCCAATGCCCCGGGTGGCGGCCTGCGCTGTGCGCACATTGGCGCGCACTGACACGTTCATGCCAATGAAGCCGCAGGCGCCCGATAGCACCGCGCCAATCACAAAGCCAATGGCCGAGAGTGAACCAAGGAAGAAGAAAATCAGGATCGCAAGCACCACACCGACCATCGTGATGGTCTTGTACTGCCGGGCCAGGTAGGCGGCAGCACCGGTTTGAATGGCGGCTGCAATCTCCTGCATCCGCGCGTTGCCTGCGTCCTGGGAAAGAATCCAGCTGCGTGCCCAAATGCCGTAACCCACGGCGATGAGCCCGCAGACGAGCGCCAGAATAAGCGCTGAGTTGCCTGTCATAAATAAATCTCCTGTCGTTGTTTCGCTAAAGTAGGTGCAACGCAATCAGCACCACCGCTGCGTTGCTTCCTCTGTAGCGCGCCGGAAAAGGCGACGCAGGTGATTGGCCAACCGGCGCACTGTACCGTGAAAAAGTCACATTCTTGGGTCAAGCAAGATTCGCGCAAGTAAAATCAGGGTTAATCCTAGGTCAAGCCTATAACGCCGACGGCTGTTCAATCGTTCCCACTTTTCTCACCTATTTTAAAGACCTCACCATGTCTCTAGACAACGTTACTCCCGGCATCAATGCCCCTGATTCATTCAATGTGATCATTGAAATCCCGATGAATGCCGACCCAGTGAAATACGAGGTTGACAAGGGCACCGGCGCGATTTTTGTGGACCGCTTCATGAGCACGTCCATGCACTACCCCACCAACTATGGCTACGTGCCCAAGACCATCAGCGGTGATGGTGACCCAGTAGACGTGCTGGTGATCACCCCGGTGCCCTTGATTCCAGGCGTGGTGGTGACTTGCCGCCCGATTGGCATCCTGAAAATGGAAGACGAAGCTGGAGAAGACGGCAAAGTGCTGGCCGTGCCGATTGACAAAGTGCTGTCAATCTACACCCAATGGCAAAAGCCGGAAGACCTGAACCCGCTGCGCCTTAAAACCATCGCCCATTTCTTCGAGCACTACAAAGACCTGGAAGAAGGCAAGTGGGTCAAGATCCTGGGTTGGGAAGGCGCGGAGTCCGCAAAGCAGGAAATAGTGGACGGAATGGCCAATTACGTGAAGAGCAAGGCGGCAAAGTAGGCTTCACGCATCCTTCAAAGCCACTACCGCCAGCCGAAAACGGCGATAATCCGTCGTGTTACATCTTCATACAAGGAGGTCTGGCTGTGAACCGAAAGTGGTATTTGCTGGTGCCAGTGGTGGCGGCGGTTGGTTTGGTCGTATGGGCGGCTGATTTCGTCACGTTGCAGGGCGAGCGCACCATCTATACCGCAGGTTGCGATGGCGGCGCTTGGGTCGGCGACCGGTGCACCGGCAAGCTGGCAGCCGCCGAGCGGTTCCGGTTTCGAGCCCTTAAAGCGCACGGCGAAGTGTTCTTCTGGAACGTGGGCGTGGCCTCAGACCCCACCGGCAAATTCACCCAATGCATTATTTCTGATGGCCGCAACTGGTCTTGCAAGCCCAATACGGATGGCCCCAAGGCCATCACGCTGGAAATGCAGCACGGCAGGCCGGTACGCGATACCAGCAATAAAACAAGGCCTGCACACACGGTCTCCAAAGTGACATGGACCCTGCTGGGGTACGGCATTTCCTGGGGCGACACCATCAACCCGCCCTGAGGCTGTTCGCAGCACCTCAGGACCAGCTTGGCCGACTAGCGTTGTGGGTCCGGGAAAATAAAGCCGTGCAGGCCCGGCTTGCGCACAAAAGGCTTCCATTGGCCTGGGGGCTGCGCCAGGCGGTCTGCTACGGCCCACCAGGCGCTAGGGTTCACGCCAAGGCCGACGTGGCTTGCCAAGATCTCAATGTTTTCAGTATGCGGGTTGGCCTGGCTGGGTTTCTGGATGCTTGCCTGCCACGCGACCACGCCGTCGGTGCGCGAAAACACAGACGTTGTAGGAACCGGTGGGGCCGCAGGCAAGTCGTACCGGGTGGATTCGCGCTCAATTTTGCGTCCGCTGGTCAGCTCGTAAATGCGCCAGGCGTTGGTGCTTTTAGGTGAGCCTGAAAACGGCGTTCCAAGAGTGATGACGCTGCGCACTATGCTTGGCATCATCTTTGCGATTTCGCGGGCATAAACCCCACCCAGGCTCCAGCCGATCAGGCTGACGGGTTTGCCAGTCGCGTCAAAGGTTTCTTTAACCTGGCGCGAAACGGTATGAAGCACGCCCGCGCGGGCACCAAAGTTGAACCCCTGGTTCCAGCCGGAGACGTTGTAGTTCAGGGTGCCCAGGTAGCTGCGCAGCGGCACGGTAGAGCTGTCATTGGCGCTCAAGCCGGGGAAAATAATGACCGGGTGGCCATCTCCCCTGGGCGCGCGGCGCAGCGCAGGCCACGCAGGCAGCACAGCGCCAAATTCCCAGAAGGCCCTGAATTCCATGGCCAGAAGCCACAGGCTGGGCGGCGTGTCGTGGGCTGCAGGGGCACTCTCATGGTCTTGCTGCGCAGAACTGGGCATTGCGGAAGGACTTGAAAACGGGTCGGCGAATGAATTCATGTTGCGGGATGCGGGGCTGGGCCGCGGTCTGAGTGCCCCAGCACAGGCTGTTGCGAAGTTGTGAACATTACCAGCATTCGCAGGCACGCTGGCCTCTTCGCGCTAGGTTTAGAGGAGCCAGTCTTGCAAAATCCTGCGTTCGCGTCTCCTGTGCGACATCACCCCTGCCGGAACGGGCTGCGCTGCAACAAATCGGTCATGTAGTTTTCAATTCCCTCGCCTTCACGCGCCAGAAACCGTTCCACCGCATCGGCAAACGCGGGTTGCGCCAGCCAGTGCGCGCTGCTGGTTTTGACCGGCATCAGTGCGCGTGCCATTTTGTGTTCGCCCTGTGCGCCGCCTTCAAAGCGCTGGTAGCCGTGCTCGATGCACCACTGCAGAGGCTGGTAGTAGCAGGCTTCAAAGTGCAGGCAATCGACCCGCTCCAGTGCGCCCCAGTAGCGGCCATAAGCGATGGGGCCACTGGTTTGGCGGTCATTTTGACCTATAGCCACCGTCCTGTCTTCATGAGTAGCTATTAAAGTAATAGCATTTGATTCTTCGCCCGCAGCGGTATGTGCAGTTGGACCGATATGGGTGGCGGTAACCGCGATCAAGCTGGCAGCCATGGGATTGCCATCGCGCTCGGCGGTGAACAGCAGCCAGTTTTCGGGCATGGTGTCGGCCATGCGCTGGAAGAAGTTGCGGCTCAAGTAGGGCGCGTTGCCGTGCTCCAGGTACGTGCGCTCGTAGCAACGGTAGAAAAAATCCCAATCTGACGGCGCGATGTCAGTGCCCAGGGATGACCGAAACGTCACGCCCGCATCCGCCACCTTGCGCCGCTCCTGGCGAATCTTTTTGCGTTTTTCCTGGCTCAAGGACGCGAGAAAATCGTCGAAGCTGCGAAACCTCAACTCCGGTAGAGGGCAATTTTTCGACGGGCCGCCCCTAGAAAAATTAGCCCCCTCGGGGGGCAGCGCAGTACGCGCAGCGACAAGCGTGGGGGCCACATTCTTCCAATGAAACTGGACCGTGTGGCGCAGCATCAAGTCCGCAAAAACGCAGGCAGCCACGTCGTCGTCATTGGCAAACAGCAAGTGCAGCGACGACAGCTTTTCCTCACCACACCACGCAACCAGGCCCTGCACCAGCGCTTCGCGGTCGGCCTGCGTGCGGGCCAGCAGCCGCGCGCCGGGCACTGGCGTGAACGGCACTGCCACGACGGCCTTGGGGTAGTAGTTCAGGCCGTGCTGCTGGTAAGCGTTGGCCCAGGCCCAGTCAAACACGTA
>JAYVNK010000098.1:0-17928 GCA_043758475.1 Comamonadaceae bacterium
GTTCAGCTCGTCGGCTCTCGATTCGATGGCGCGTTCGGCACCCCGCACATTGGGTACCAGCGCGCTGTAGACGACGCCCGGGCGACGCTGGATTTCGCGCAGCACTTGCTCGGCGTCGCGCAGGGCCGGAATCGCCTTGGGCGAGACGAATGCGGTCACCTCGATCTTGCCCAGGCCGGCCTCGGACAGGGCGTCGACCAGTGCCACCTTCTCTAGAGTCGGCACGAAGGCCGCCTCGGCCTGCAGCCCATCCCGGGTGCCCACCTCCTGCAGGATCAGGCGCCGGCCAGCACCGTTCCAGACGTTTGTGCTCGACGTTCGGCCCTGGTCAAGTGCGTTTGGATATTTACCGTCGGTGTTGCCTGTCGCGCTCATGCCACTACCTTCCTTTCCCGCAGGGCTGCGATGTCTTTCGGCGAGAACGCAAGCTCAGCCAGTACCGCATCGGTGTCGTCCCCCAGCTTCGGCGCGCTGGTACGAATGCTGCCCGGCGTGCCAAGCAGCTTGGGCACGATACCCGGCACGCTGAGCGTGTTGCCGTCGCGCGTCGACTGCTGCAGGATCATGTCGCGAGCCAGGTAGTGCGGGTCCTCAACAATGTCTTTTGCTGTGTACACGCGCCCGGCGGGTACCTTTGCAGCCCCCAGGATGCGCAGCACCTCGTCCACGCTGCGCTGCACGGTCCAGGCTTCGATTGCGAGGTCCAGCTCCCCGACCCGTGCCACCCGCCCGGCGTTGTCGGCAAGCGCCGGGTCCTTGCCTAGGTCGTCGCGGCCAATGGTCTCCATCAACCGCCGGAAGATGCTGTCGCCGTTGCCCGCGATCAGTACAACGCCGTCGCTGCAGCGGTAGGCGTTGGACGGAGCAATGCCGGGCAGCGCCGAACCTGCTGCCTCGCGCACTGCACCAAAGGCGCTGTACTCCGGCACCAGGCTTTCCATCACGTTGAACACCGCCTCGGTCAGTGCCACGTCAATGACCTGGCCCTTACCGCCATTGACCTTGCGGTGGTAGAGCGCGGTCAATACGCCAACCGTTCCGTGCAGCCCCGCCAGCGTGTCGCCAATGGAGATGCCGCAGCGTACCGGCACGCGGCCGGGCTCTCCGGTCAGGTGGCGCAGGCCTCCCATCGCCTCGCCGATGGCACCGAAGCCGGGCAAATCGCGGTACGGCCCGGTCTGCCCATAGCCCGAGATGCGCAACATCACCAAGCCCGGGTTGTCACGCGAGAGTTCCTCGTACGACATGCCCCAACCTTCCAGGGTGCCTGGCCGGAAATTCTCGATCAGCACGTCGGCCTGCGCGATCAACTGGCGGGCGATGCCTTGACCTTCTGCTTCGCGCAGGTTCAGCGCGATGGAGCGTTTGTTGCGCGACTGGACCTGCCACCATACGGACGTGCCGTCTTGGATCAGACGCCAATTACGCAGCGGATCGCCCGCACCGGGTGCCTCGATCTTGATCACGTCGGCACCGAATTCGCCGAGCGTCTTGCCAGCGAACGGGCCCGCGATCAGCTGCCCCATTTCGACAACGCGCAGCCCGGCCAGCGCGCAGGGCGTCAATTGAGGAGTGTTCATGATTCCTGCTTAATCGATGGTGGCGCCAGATTCCTTGACGATCCGGGCCCAGCGCGGCAGGTCATCGCGCACCACAGTGCCCAACTGGTCGGGGCTGGCCTTGTACGGCTCCGTCCCAACACCCGCCAGCTTGTCCTGCACGTCCTTCGCCTCAAGCGCCTTGGTGACTTCCACATTGAGCTGCTGGAGAATGGCCTTGGGCGTGCCGTGCGGCGCAAAAAGGGCATACCAGGGTGTGGAGCCAAAACCCTTGACAGTCTCGCCGATGGTCGGCACATCCGGCAGGGCGGACACGCGCTTTTCGTTGACCACGCCCAGCACTTTGAGCTTGCCGCTGCGGATGAAGGCGATGGACGACGGCAAGCTCTGCACCGATACCTGCACCTGCCCTGCCACGAGGTCGGTCACTGCGGCTGCCGCACCTTTGTACGGCACGTGGACCAGGTCGATGCCAGTGGCCTTGCCGAGCATTTCACCGATCAGGTGGTTCAGCGTGCCGTTGCCAGCCGAGGCAATGTTGATCTTTCCCGGCTGCTGTTTGGCAAGCGCCACCAGCTCCGCCACGTTCTTTGGTGGGAACGACGGGTGCGCCACGAGCACGTAGCCGGCCGTGGCCACGCCGGCTACAGGATCGAAGTCTTTCAACGGATCAAAACCCGTATTCTTGTAAAGCGCAGGGTTGATGACGTGCGCGCTGTTGGTTGTTAGCATCAGCGTGTAGCCGTCCGCCTTGGCCTTGGCGACAAAGGCGGTGCCGATGTTGCCGCCCGCGCCGGGTCGGTTGTCCACAATGAACGACTGCCCGGTTTGATCGGTAAGCTTCTGCGCCACCACGCGGGCAATGGCGTCGTTGGCACCGCCAGCCGCTTGCGGCACGACGAGCATCACGGGGCGGGCAGGATACTTTTCCTGTGCAGCGGCACTGCCCCAGACGGTGGCAGCCAGCGCGAGTACGAGCGAGGCGCGGCGGGTGATGAACATGGTGTGTCTCCTCAGTGGGTTCATGAAAAACAATGACGGGCAAAATCAGGGATGGGGCTTCTTGACTGAAGTCTAGGAGGCTGCGTCCGGCGGCGCAATGTCACAGACGGGAACGCTGCTTTCGCGTTTGGCGAAAGCCCCCGCCGTGCCGGCACGGATGTGGAAGTGTTCGAGCAGTGCGCGTGCCGGTCGCGCCAGCGCGGCTGGCTCGCGCAGCCCGATCAGCAATAGTCGGTGCACCCACGGGTCGCTGAGTTCCAGTTTGCGCAGTCCGAGCGCCCTTACCAGCGGCTGCACGGCGGCATCCGGCAGCACGGCGATACCGAGGCCGGCCGCCACCATTTGGCACATGGCGTCGAAACTGCGCACCTGGATGCGGATGCGCAGCGGCTTTCCAATGAGGCCGCCCTCAAACACCAGGCGCTGGGCCAGCGAAGTGCGACTGGAAAGACTGACGAAATCGTAGTCCATCGCGTCGGTGAACGCCACGCGCCGCCGGGCGGCCAGCGGATGCCCGGTTGGAACCACCAGCACCAGCCGATCGGTACGGTAGGGCAGCGTTTGCAAGCCCAGCGCGGGTGTGCGGTCTGCAAAGATGCCGAGGTCGGCGCGGCCCTCCAGCACGGCCAGCACCACCTCGTGGCTGTCGGCCTCGTTCAATTCGATGCGCAAGCCCGGCTGCTGCGCTGCAAACGCGGCCACGTCCGCCGGCAGGAACTGAGTTACCGCAGAGGTGTTTGCCCAAAGCCGTACTACGCCTGTCACGCCGCGCGCGTGGTCTGAGAGATCGGCGGCCAGGTGGTCCACGTCTGCCAGGATTCGCAGCGCGTGGCGGTGCAGGGCCTCCCCGGCAGCGGTGAGCGTCACGCCGCGCGAATGCCGCTCCAGCAGTGCCGTGCCGACCGCCTTCTCCAGATCAGACATGCGCTTGCTGGCCGCGCCAACGGCCAGGTGGGCGAGCTCAGCGCCCTTGCTGATGCTGCCCGTTCGCATCACCAGGGTGAACAGCGACAGCGACACCAAGTCCAGCCGGTGCAGATTCACAGTGCAACCCGCATGACTCGCGCCCCCAACTCCAGCACCGGCCGCAGCGGCAATCCTATCGCCACGCAAACAAAGCCTTTGTCGGCCAGCCAACCGCGCTGGGTTTGCGTCAAACACAAAAGAGATGCGCCCGGTCGCTGCGACGACCCACAGGGCTCAGTGGTGAACACGTTGGTAGAAGCGTGCGAGGTGATCAACTGGCAAGTCATCGATGCGTCCTGGCGGTCCCAAATTCGGAAGTCTTAGTTTCAGACTCCAATTATGACGACCCGCCAAATCTGTGTCCCGAGGCATCTGTGTACCGGGGCATCTGATCCGTTAAATGGCGCGCTGAGGCGGTTTGAGAGCCAGCGGGGGTTGCAAGCTTTGACGCAATCGCCCGGTGAAGGCTGGGCACGTGGCGACACGACAGACGTGCGACAAAAACACCAAGCGACAGTTTGACCGTTTTTCCCCATCACCGGTGTCCCCATCCCAAAACCGCAGCACATTGCACTACGGCGCAGCCGTGTGGTGGGCGGGCGCACCTTGCGGTCACTCCACCCACTGGTAGACAGTAAAAAATGACATTTGCCCCCGTCCTATATATATAGTATGCTATTTATTTAATATCGTACTGATTTTCGCTTGCGTCTATGCCGTGCGACTGCAAGCGGCTGACCGGCACCACCTCACCCTCTCGGGTGATGCGCCGCGTGGATCGCCTTGAGCCGCTCGCGTGCGACATGGGTGTAGATGGTGGTGGTTGAAATGTCAGCGTGCCCCAGCAGCATTTGCACCGCGCGCAGGTCGGCACCATGGTTGAGCAAATGCGTGGCAAAGGCGTGGCGCAGGGTGTGCGGTGATATGGGTGAAGTGATGCCCGCCATCAGCGCGTATTTTTTGACAATCAGCCAGAACATCACACGGGACATGGCGGTGCCGGGCTTGGGGCCGCTATTCGTTACAAACAGGTCCTCGGTCTGCCGCCCCCCGAGCAAGGCCGGGCGCGTGCCGGCAAGGTAATTGCGCACCCATTCACTGGCCACCTCGCCAAACGGAATCAGCCGCTCTTTGCCGCCTTTGCCAAACACGCGCAGCACGTTGTCCGACAGGCTGACATTGAGGGTTTTGAGCTTGACCAGCTCGCTCACGCGCAGGCCACTGGCGTACATCAGCTCCAGCATGGTGCGGTCGCGCACGCCCAAGGGCGTATCGGTATCGGGCGCGGCCAGCAAGGCCTCGACCTGCATCTCAGTCAGGGTTTTGGGGACACGCAGGGCCTGGCGGGCCGGTTGCAGCTTGAGGGTCGGGTCGGCCGTGGTGATGCGCTCGCGCAGCGCCCAGCGGAAATACCGCTTGAACACGGTGAGCCGCCGGTTGGCCGTGGTGGCTTTGGTGGCGGCGTGGCGCGCGGAAAAGTAGGCGTTCAGGTCGGCTTCAACCGTACCGTCCAGCGCGCGGCCCTGCCCGGCCTGCCCGCGCGCAAACAGGGCAAGGTCTTGCCGGTAGGCTGACAGCGTGTTTTTGGACAGGCCCTCTTCGAGCCACAGCGCGTCGATGAAAGCATCGATTGAAGCCTCGCTGGCTGCATCGACAGGCGCAATGGCGTCAATCAAGCTTGAGCTTTGCCGAGTTCACCACTTTTTGGTACACCGCAAATTCGGCCTTGATCTGCTCGGCAAACTGCTCGGGCGTGTTGCCGATGATGATGGAGCCGGTCTCTTCAATGCGCTTCTTGACGGCAGGGTCTTCCAGCGCCTTGCGCACGCCTGCATTCACCTTGTCCACCACCTCTTTGGGCAGACCCTTGGGGCCATAAATGCCATAGTAGGCCATGCGGTTCACCGGCTCCAGGCCGATCTCTTTGAACGTCGGCACATTGGGCAACTGCGGCAGGCGTTGGGGCGCGGCCACCACAATGGCGACCAGCCGGTTGGCCTGGATGAATGGAAGGGCCGAAGGCATGTTGTCAAACGTCATGGGCACCTGGCCGGCCACCGTGTCGTTGAGCGCAGGGCCTGAACCACGGTATGGAATGTGCGTCACAAAAGTGCCGCTCAAGCTTTTGTACAGCTCCATCTGCAAGTGGCCAATACCCCCCGTGCCCGACGAAGAATACGAGTATTTGCCAGGCGATTTTTTGAGTTCAGCCACAAAGCCCCTGTAATCTTTAGCCGGGAAACCGGGGTGCACCGCAATCACGTTGGGCGTTGCTGCAATGTTGATGATGGGGGTGAAATCGGTCAGCGGGTTGTACGGAATTTTAGGATTGATGGCCGGGTTGGCCGCTGTGGTGCTGACGGTAGCCATGCCCAGCGAATAGCCGTCGGGCGCAGCCTTGGCAGTCTCATTGGCACCAATCACGCCGCCGCCGCCAGCCTTGTTCTCCACTACCACCACCTGGCCCATGGCCTTGCCCATGGCGTCGGCAATGGTGCGGGCAATGATGTCGGTGGTGCCGCCAGGTGCAAACGGCACTTGCAGCTTGATGACTTTGTTGGGGTAGCCCTGGGCCATGGCTTGCGTGGCCGCTGCGAAGAGACTGAGGGCGAAAAGCGTGGGGCGATGCATGGTGGTAGGGCTCCTGAAATGCCGGTTCAAAACACGTGCGGTTATGGTAACCCGCCACCCACCGCCGGTGAATGTGGAATACCCGTAAACCGCTGAATTCGACGGGTAAGGCCGACTGGTATTCTCAAGGAGTGAACTATGCCCAACTCCTTCTGCCCGACTTCTCCCTGATTTTGATTGGCTACCTGGTGTGCCGCTACACCGCGCTGAACCGCGCCGTATGGCAGCAGGTGGACGCGCTGGTGTATTACCTGCTGTTTCCGGTGTTGCTGTTTCACTCCATCGTCAAAAGCCCGCTTGATTTGAAAGCGGCATCGAGCCTTATTGGCGCGGGCTGGGCCATGGGGCTTGTTGGCATTGGCTTGGCGTATTCACTGCCCTTCCTGCCGTGGATCAAAAACCATATCGATGCGCGCGAACACGCGGCCAGCGCGCAGGTGGCGTTTCGTTTCAACTCCTTCATTGCGCTGGCGCTGGCCGAGCGCCTGGCCGGGCGTGAAGGCGTGGCGCTGATTGCGGTGCTGATTGGCGTGTGCGTGCCGCTGTTCAGCGTGGGCGCGGTGTGGCCCATGGCGCGCCATGCCCAGCGCGGGTTTTTGAGCGAGCTGGTGCGCAACCCGCTATTCGTTGGCACCGCCTTGGGCATGATTGCCAACGTGCTGGGGTTTGTGATTCCCGTTTGGCTGGAGCCCACCGTCACGCGAATGGGTGCTGCGTCACTGGCCATGGGCCTGATGGCGGCCGGGGCTGGTTTGCAGTTTGGGGCGCTGGCACGCGCCAAGACGCTGGCCGTGGCAGTGCTGTCAATCCGGCATTTTATTTTGCCGCTGGTGGCACTGGGCCTGTCGAAGCTGTTCGGCCTGTCACCCGTACAGACCACCATGCTGCTGGCGTTCTCAGCCTTGCCCACTGCTTCCAGCTGCTACGTTCTGGCGGCCCGCATGGGCTACGACGGTGCCTATGTGGCTGGGCTAGTCACGCTGTCTACGCTGCTGGGGATGGTGAGTCTGGCATTTGCGCTGGGGGTGCTGCGGTAACGTGAAAAGATGAGTGCTCGTCAGGGACGCAAAACTTCAATCACCTGGCGGCCATTCTTGCGATAGACCGAAAAGTCGCTGTCAAGGGTCAACACCGGGCTTTGCGGGAACAGCTCGGCGAGGCGCACCAGGCACGCATCGGCCAGCGACATGGGCACGTCGGCGTAGCGCCGCACCATCGCGAGCAAGGCGCTGTGATGGTCGGCCACAGCCATGCCGATGGTCAAAAAACCCTCGCCCACCATTTCAATCAGCGCGACGCGCGCACCCGGCGTTTGGCGTGTGAGGTAAGTGGCTTCGGCCAGTACCGACTCGCAGGTGACCATGGGCGGCTGGATGTCCTGAAGCTGCTGTACAACCCAGGCGTGCGAATTGTCTTTTCGGTTGAGCAGAGCCACCAAGGGCCCTGTATCAACGATGACCCGGCTTCTCATTGGCCAAAGCCACGCAGATGTTCAGAATTGGTTGACAAGTCTGCCGGGCCTCGTACCAAACCGGTCCAGCGTTTGGCACGGTCTGCGCAGGATGCCGTTTGGGCTTGCGCATCGCTTTTCAAGTAAGCAGCAAGCGCGGTGCGAATGATCTCGCTTTGGCTGGACGCACTGGTTTTTGCGCGCTGCGCCAAGTCGTGAAAAAGCGGGTCGGGTAGTTTGAGGGAAATTGCTTTCATGCAGCAATTGTAATACCTGCGTGACAAAAGTGAATTTCACTAGACATTTCGCAGCTACCCGTGCTGCCGGTGGATTACAAATTGTGTCAACCCATTTCCCCCATTTGAGGGATGACCGCGCTGTTGCGTTGATTTACTGTGTACCCCTGCCGGGTTGAGCAGCTTCATGCATCAAGTTGCAAATCGCCTCAACTCAACCCGACGTCAGCCCACGAATGACGCGCCGCGTTCGGCGGGCTGCCACCCACACGGCGACAACATCAGGGAGTTTTTATGGATTCGATTCTTTATTGGAATGCAGTGGCATTGGAGGCTAACCGTGACGACTTCACCATCGTGACTGCCACCGGCAAGCCCAGACTGGAGCAAGGCGGGCCCACGCTGAGTTCACGCGCATTGGCCATCGTACATTTGGCGATGTATGACGCGTATGCCGGAGTGGCCAAAACACCGGGCGTTTTGCCGCCCTACCTGCCGGGACTGCCGGTGCCACCAGTCGGCGCAGGCATCGACGCGGCGGTGGCAGCAGCGGCTTACGATACGCTGTTTGCCTTGTTTCCAGCACAAAAGCCTGCGTTTGACGCGGCTTTGGCGGCAGCGGTTATTCCCGCTGCTGGCAAAGCTGCCGGAACCACGTTTGGCAAGCAGGTGGCAGCGGGCATCCTGGCTGATCGTGCGGCAGACCCCAGCGCCTCAGACGCGGGCTACATGCCGCCTGTGCATGCGGCCGCGCATCAGTTTAACCCAGACAACGCCGGCCAAGGCAACCACGGCCCATTTTATGGAGCCATGTCCAAATGTTTTGCAGTGAGTGCGCGCCATGGGTTGGACCAACCGCCCTTGCCCGGCGACGCGGCCTATGGCGCAGCCCTCAAGCAGGTTCGCGGCAAGGGCATCGCGCCAGAGCTGATGGGTACCGTGCCCAACGGCTACCCCAAGCGCAGTGTGAATGAGACGATGATCGGCGTCTACTGGGCCTATGACGGTGCCAGCGGGCTGGGCACGCCACCGCGTCTGTACAACCAGATCGTGCGCCAAATTGCAATCGCGCGGGGTAACAACGCAGGACAGAATGCGCGGCTTTTTGCCCTCGTGAATACCGCCATGGCCGACGCGGGAGTCTTGGCTTGGGATCAGAAATACTTCCACAACTTGTGGCGCCCGGTGGCGGGAGTGCGCGGGCATGATGGATCGATTGGGCCCTTGGCCGTGGGTGGCAATGTGGTTGATCCGGATTGCGATGCCAATTGGCTGCCGCTGGGTGCACCCAACTCCAACAAGGCAGCTATCTCAGCGTCGAAAAACGGCACCCCACCCTTCCCGGCCTATCCATCGGGTCACGCCACTTTTGGCGCGGCCGCGTTTCACATCACGCGACTGTTCTACGGTGTGGGCAAAGGCAGCACCGAGCCGGATAACCTGTTTGACGGCTTGAGCTTCGAGTCGGAAGAACTTAACGGCAAAACCACTGACAACAAAGGCGCAGTGCGCGTGCGGCACCTGCGCAACTTTCCGGGTGGCCTGTGGCAGATGATCGAGGAAAATGGCCGCAGCCGCGTTTACCTGGGCGTGCATTGGGTTTTTGATGCTTTTGCTGTCACGGCCAACAACGAGATGGACCTGACACGCAACATCGGTGGCGTACCCTTGGGCTTGAAGATTGCCGAGGACATCTTCGGTGCCAGCCGTGAGGCGGGGCTGAAAAAATCATCCGTTGGGCCCAGACTCTAGCCAAATTGCAGCACGCGGCGGCTGACTGCCTTGCTTAGCCGCCTTGCTTAGCCGCCGTGTGCCAGCGCCCACTCGACATGCTCTCGAACGAGGGCGCTAGGGTGATTGATGCGTTGTTTAAACGCTGCTGCAAGCCCTGCCTTTGCACCAGCGCCCAGCGCGTTGCCGGAATTGGAACCGGCACCGCGCAACGCATTCCCCAGCGCCACCGCCACATTGCGCAGCCAGCGCTCGTGCCCAATGCGGCGAATCGGGCTGCCTTCGGTGTGGCGCAAAAAGTCGTCTTCGCTCCAGCCAAACAGCGTCACGAGTTGCTGACCAGTGAGCCCGGCGCGTTCGTCAAAGTCGGGCAAGGCGCTGCGCCGGGCAAACTTGTTCCATGGGCAGATCAATTGACAGTCATCGCAGCCGTAAATGCGGTTGCCCATCAGCGGGCGCAACTCCAGCGGGATGGGACCGGCGTGTTCGATGGTGAGGTACGAGATGCAGCGCCGCGCGTCCAGCCGGTAGGGCGCGATGATGGCTTGCGTGGGGCACACGTCGATGCAGGCGCTGCAACTGCCGCAGTGGTCCGCTGCGGGCTCGTCTGGCTTGCGGCTGGGTGCCAGCGCAATGTCCACATAAATTTCACCCAGAAAAAACATCGAGCCGGCGTCGCGGTTCAAGAGCAGCGTGTGCTTGCCGCGCCAGCCCTGGGCGCTCTGCACAGCCAGTTCAACTTCCAGCACGGGCGCGGAATCGGTGAATACGCGGTGGCCAAACGGGCCGATCTGCGCCGCGATTCGATCAGTCAGCTTTTGCAGACGCTGGCGTAACACTTTGTGATAGTCCCGGCCCCGTGCATAGACTGAAACAATGCCTTCGGAGGGTCGATTCAGGCGATCAAACTCAACGGCCTGCCATCCATCAGGCGTGCCAGCAGGCAAGTAATCCATTTGCACGGTGATCACGCTTACCGTGCCGGGCACCAGCTCAGCCGGGCGCGCGCGTTTGAGCCCGTGCGCCGCCATGTAGGCCATATCCCCATGGAAGCCATCGGCCAGCCATTGCAGCAAACCCGCCTCGGCCGAAGACAAATCCACACCGGTCACGCCAATTTGGGAGAATCCGAGTTCCTGGGCCCAGCCCTGAATTTGGGATGCCAATTGACTGCTGTTGATTTGAACGCTGTTGCGGGTGGGGATTTGCATGGTGAAACCGGTGAAGCCTCCATTGTAAAAAGTCAAGCAACCCTTGTCTGGCCCGGCGAAGCCGCCACCCAACGGTTTGCGCATGCCATGGCTGCGCACCCCGCGATTCGCGACGTTTTCATTGAGCTGCACGGCACATTGGGCGCGGGCAAGACAACGTTTGTGCGGCACCTGCTGCGCGCGCTGGGCGTGCAGGGCTTGATCAAAAGCCCGACCTACGCCGTGGTCGAGCCCTATGATTTGCCTACTTTGAACATCTGGCACTTTGACTTCTACCGCTTCACCGACCCGCGCGAATGGGAAGATGCGGGTTTTAGGGACATCTTTGCCAGCCCCGGACTCAGAATTGCCGAATGGCCCGAGAACGCGGCCAGCCATCTGCCTCAGGCTGATCTGGTGATGCGCATTGACGTTCAAGCCGATGAATCGCGGCAGGTGAGCCTGGTGGCGCAAACGCCTGCGGGTGTCAGACTGCTTGATGCAGCTATGGGGAGCCCAGGTTGAAGCGCCGCAGTGCGATCAAAGCCGGCACGCTGGCCCTGCTTCTGGGCACGCAGCATCTGGCCCGTGGCGCAACGATTCTGGCAGTGCGCGTGTGGCCCGCGCCCGAGTATTCGCGCGTCACTATCGAGTCAGACGGGCAACTCAAAGCGAAGCAGTTTTTTATCACCACCCCGCCGCGTCTGGCAGTGGACATTGAGGGCATTGACCTCAACCCGGCGCTGAAAGAACTCGTGGCCAAGGTGCGCGCTGACGACCCCAACATTGCAGGCATACGGGTGGGGCAAAGCACGCCGGGCGTGGTGCGCCTGGTGATTGATTTGAAGCAGGCCATGGCGCCCCAGGTGTTTGCGTTGACGCCGGTGGCGGCCTACCAGCACCGCCTGGTGTTTGACTTGTACCCTACGCAAGTTGCAGACCCGCTGGAAGCGCTGATTGCTGACCGGCTCAAAGACCAGCAGCAGGCGGTGGGTGCCACACAGGCAGCCAGCGCTGGCGTGGCGTTGTCAAAACCTGGCACGCCGGGGCATGATCCGCTGGGCGAACTGATTGCGCAGCAAGCGCAGAAAAACGCCAATACTACTATTTCTATAGCTAACAATGCAGACAGCACTGGGGCTAAAGGCCAAAATGACACCCAAAAGCCGCTGAATCCGGCAAATCCAGCGGTTTCGGCCAAAACAGACCGCCTGATCATCATTGCATTGGACCCCGGCCACGGCGGAGAAGACCCTGGCGCGGTAGGCCCTGGCGGCACGCGCGAGAAAGATGTGGTGCTGCGCATCGCCCACCGCCTGCGCGACCGCATCAACGCCGCAACCATCAAGAACGGCAAATCGCAACTGGCAATGCGCGCTTTCCTCACGCGCGATGCTGATTTTTTTGTGCCGCTGCATGTTCGCGTGGACAAGGCCCGGCGCGTGCAGGCCGACCTGTTTGTCAGCATCCACGCCGACGCATTTTTTACGCCGCGCCCGCAGGGAGCCAGCGTCTTTGCGCTGAGCCAGGGCGGCGCTTCCAGCAGCGCGGCACGCTGGATGGCCGACAAGGAGAACAAAGCCGATTTGATTGGCGGCCTGAACGTGCGCGCCAAAGACGCGCAGTTGCAGCGCGCCCTGCTGGACATGAGCACCACCGCGCAGATCAACGACAGCCTGAAACTGGGCGGCGCGATGTTGAGCGAGATAGGCCGCGTCGGCAAGTTGCACAAGCCGCGCGTGGAGCAGGCGTCGTTTGCCGTGCTCAAAGCGCCTGACATTCCCAGCGTGCTGGTGGAAGCCGCCTTCATCAGCAACCCCGAGGAAGAAGCCAAACTCAACAGCGATGAGTACCAGGAGCAATTGGCCGATGCGCTGATGCGCGGCATTGAAGGCTACTTTGCCAAGAACCCGCCGCTGGCGCGAAATCGGCAGGTATAGCGGCCGGTATGGGGTGGGTATAGGGACAGATGCACGGTACAGTGTCAAAAAAACATGGAGACAGACATGAAACCCTTCACCCGTGGGCACGTCAACGGCGCGGGTGCGCTGTCACTTTCTATTACCCTGACACTTGCCCTGAGTTCACCAGCACAGGCCCGCATCACGCGCATCGTCATTGACGAGACGATTCCCATGGCGGTGCCTGTGGGCGGCGTTACGTCTGCCATTGCTTATGAGCAAGTCGCGGGCCGCGCGTTTGGCGAGCTTGATCCCAAACACCGCAGCAACAGCATCATCCAGGACATCGAGCTGGCCAAGGATGCCGACGGCAAGGTGCGTTACGTCGCGTCGTTCGTCATCTACAAGCCGGTCGACATGGCAAAGGCCAGCGGTTTGATGTGGCACGACGTGCCTAACCGTGGTGGCGTCTTCGCGTTTGCGCCGCAGGAAATTGCGTTGGGTGACGTGATGCGGGCCAGCGCCTGGCAGGGCGACAACAGCGGGCGCACCGCCGTGCGCGACAAAGCCACTACAGTTTCCGCGTCGGGTGGCCTGCAGTTTCTGCAAGTGCCCGTTGCGCGCGGCCCGAATGGGGACCCGGTTGTGGGAGACGTCCTATCCATTTCCAAATCATCCGTGCAGGTCGTTGTGCGTCCTAGCCGTGCAATTGCACTGTCTTCGTCCGCACGCCTACTTCACAAATGATTTGGAAATGGAATTAGGGCGCGTTGTCAACCGCGCAGGCCCGGCCTCGCAGCCGCTGATGGTTCAGACCAACCCGGTGCCCTACAAACCGGCGAGCCTTGACACGTGGGTGTCCAAACTGGTGTCGCGCACTGGCGAAAACCAGCGCGGCGAGGTAACGGGTGAAGTGGTCATTGCGTCCACCGATTGGGCGTGGGCCAAATGTGACGCTGCAAACCCGTTCCCCGGCACGCCAGACCCGACACAAATCTGCCTGAAAAACGGCTTTGACCCCACGCGGCTTTGTCAGGTTGCAATTTCCTCGGCCGACCCCTATGTTTTGGGCATTGGCTTTGCGGCGTGGCGCGACTTGGCGTCGTTTTTTAAGCGCTCGGTTGTTGACGATGTCGGCACACCCAACCCGATCTCGGGCAAAGTAAAGCACAGCATCACGCGCGGCATTTCACAGTCGGGCAATTTCCTGCGCGGCTGGCTGCATCTGGGCTTTAACCAGGCTGAGGACGGCGCGTAGCTGCATGACGGCATGTGACCGATCATTGCGGGGCGACGTATCGCGCTTAATTTTCGCTGGGCGCAGCCCGATGGCGTGCTGGAGCTGTACCAGGCGGACTCAGAAGGCCCGCAGTGGTGGCTGCCCCACCCCGACCCAGTGCGCGGCGGACCGGCCACCGGCATTCTGGACCGCTGCAATGACACCGGCACTTGCCCCAAAATCGTTGAGCATTTTGGATCGGCTGAAGTTTGGGCTTTGAAGTTGACACCGGAATGGATAGGCACCGATGGCAAGCGTGATTTGCCCCTGCCAGGCAACGTGCGCCGCTACTATATTGCCAGCAGCACCCATGGCGGTGGTGCGGGCGGATTTGACACCAGCCTGCCCGGCGTGTGCCTGCCCAAAACTGGCGCGGCCTGTCCCGGCAACAATTTTGGCACGGGTGTGCTGCCTGCCAACCCGGTGCCGCACACCCAGTCTGCCAATGCCCTGCGCGTGCATTTTCGCAACTGGGTGATGAACGGCACGCCGCCGCCGCCCAGCCGCTACCCCACGCTGGCAGAGGGCCAGTTGGCCGCGTCAAACAAAGCAGCGCTCGGCTTTCCCACCCTGCCCGGTTTGCGCGCCAGCGTGCTCGAGGCCGGTTTCATCATGCCCGTGCATGATTGCGACTGGGGTCCCCAGTTCAACTACGCGGACGGTTCGGGCATTCCGTCCAACCCAGTGCCACGCATCAAGAACACCCTCAACATGCTGGCCCCGAAAGTCGATGCGGATGGCAATGAAGTGGGCGGCGTTCCTGTGGTATTGCTCGATGCACCGCTGGGCACCTACCTGGGCTGGAACATCACCGCAGGCGGCGACCAGCCCTTTCACAAAGACCAGATCTGCAACTACGTCGGCGGCATGATTCCGTTTGCGCGCACGGCCGATGAACGCAAACTCAACTACGACCCGCGCCTGTCGCTGCAAGAGCGCTATGCATCGCACGACGGCTACGTGGCCGCCGTGCGCAAAGCAGCAGCGCGCGCTTCGGCAGAGGGGTTCTTGCTGGACGTTGACGCCACCGCGCTGATCAATGCCGCAGAGGCCAGCGCTGTGCTGCGCTAGTACCCAGACACCCAAGTAGAGGAACAAAATGAAAGTGGTGATTTCGCGCCCAGGCCTAGGCGCAAAACGCAGACATAGCTGTGGCCATGGCGAGGCTTTGCAACGCCGGCATGGGGGTGGAAGCACGCTTTCATGTTCCGATACTTGGGTGTCTGGGTACTAGCCATCGCCTTCGCTCGCGCCACGCCTCAACCCGTTCAAATTACACCCAACGCGCAGACCTCCATGAACATCTCGACCCTACTGTCCCGCGCCATCTGCTGCACGGCGCTGTCCATGATGGCGATCACGGCATGCGCCGCCGACTATCCGGCCCCGGCACAATGTAGCTGGGTCGTGAAAGACTTCCGCTTTTCAACCGG
The DNA here is from genome assembly GCA_043758475.1 of Comamonadaceae bacterium. Taxonomy (GTDB): domain Bacteria; phylum Pseudomonadota; class Gammaproteobacteria; order Burkholderiales; family Burkholderiaceae_C; genus JANYCG01. The sequence continues at coordinate 15,379 of JAYVNK010000098.1, forward strand.
TGAGACGCTACCCGAATTGCGCCTGAACTACACCACGGTTGGTGCCCCCACAGGCGAGCCGGTGCTGATCTTGCACGGCACCACCGGCTCGGGCGCGGGCCTGCTGACACCCACCTTTGCGGGTGAGCTTTTCGGGCCCGGCCAGCCGCTGGATGCCAGCCGCTACTACATCATCCTGCCCGATGCCATTGGCACTGGCAAATCAACCAAACCCTCTGGCGGCCTGCGCGCGGCCTTCCCCAAGTACAACTACGACGACATGGTGGACGCGCAATACCGGCTGGTGAAGGAACACCTGGGCGTAAAGCACCTGCGCGTCATCATTGGCCTGTCGATGGGCGGCATGCAGACGTGGATTTGGGGCACCAAATACCCAGACTACATGGACGCGCTGGTGCCGATGGCGTCGCAGCCGTCCGAGATGTCCAGCCGCAACTGGATGCTGCGCCGGCCGATCACTGATTCGATCCGCAACGATCCAGAGTGGAGCAATGGCAACTACGTGAAGCAGCCGCGCAGCCTGCAGTTTGCGTCCGTTTTCATGGGCATCGCCACCAACGGCGGCAACCAGGCGCTGTACAAGGCCGCACCCAAACGGGACAAGGCCGACCAGCTGCTCGATGCCCGCCTGAAAGCGCCGTTTTCCGGTGACGGCAACGACCACCTCTACCCGTGGGACAGCTCACGCGACTACAACCCCTCCCCCGGCCTGGAGCGGATCACCGCCGCGCTGCTGGCCATCAACTCCGCCGACGACGAATGCAATCCGCCCGAGACCGGCATCAGGGAGCGGGAATTGAAACGCGTCAAAAATGGCCGCACCTACCTGATTCCCGCGAGCGACCAGACCATTGGCCACAGCACCATTGGGCTGGCCCGGTTCTGGAAGCAGCCGTTTGCAGACTGGCTGCAGGGCGTGCCGCGCAAAGGCAAATAACCATAGCCGCAGCTTGATCCGCAGCAGCCGGAGTCACGCCAACTTAACGCTATTATATTTATATCTACTTATGCATGGTAGACAAGGGCCAGAGCATCTTTTGACCATCAAAACTGCCAAAATGGGCTGCCGCAGCACCCTCAGGGCGCAAACCAGGCCACGCCAAGGCGGCGGGAGCCAAATATCCAGACTTGCAAGAAGTCACCGTGCCATCCTCAAACCAATTGGCGCGGCCAACAACGAGCAATGTGCCCACTTGCAGGCATCGGCGAATGCGTTCCTCTGGAAGACGCTCGCAGGTCAGTGAGTTTCCTGCCAGTATTTCCCGCCAATTTTTCCTGTAATTGCCAGAAAATTTCTGGCTTTTGCAGGAAACGGGGGGGGGGTTGGTTATGATGCGCACATGATTGAACGCAACATCGTTCCACTGCTGCGCCAGCTTGCCAGCCAATACCCTGTCGTCACCCTGACGGGACCCCGGCAAAGCGGGAAAACCACGGCGGCGAAAGCGCTATTCCCCGGCAAACCCTACGTCACACTGGAAGATCCTGACGTTCGCCGCTTCGCCACTGAAGACCCACGCGGCTTTCTTGGCGGCTACGCCCATGGCGCGATATTCGACGAGATTCAACGCGCGCCAGAGCTGCCTTCATATTTGCAAGGCATGGTGGATGCCAACTCAAAGCCCGGCCAGTTCATTCTGACTGGCAGCCAGCAGTTTGAACTGATGACTCAAGTCACCCAGTCACTGGCTGGGCGAACGGGTATTGCCAGGCTGCTGCCTTTCACGTTGGCCGAAACCGTGCGCCTGAGGAGTCGCAACACCTCACTTGATTTGGCAGGCAATTTGCTGACAGGTTTTTACCCCCGCATTCACGATCAGCAGCTCAACCCCACTCAAGCGCTGGCTGACTATTTTGCGACTTATGTAGAGCGGGATTTGCGGCAACTGGCGGCCGTGCATGACCTGCAGCGGTTTGAGCGCTTCGTCAGGTTGTGTGCCGGGCGCACCGGACAGCTCCTCAACCTTAACAGCCTGGGCAATGATGCTGGTATTTCTTATGCTACGGCCAGAGCCTGGATTGACCTGCTGCAAACGAGCTACATCGTCTATCTACTGCCGCCTTGGTTCGTCAATACGGGCAAGCGCCTGGTCAAGTCGCCAAAACTGTATTTTTACGATGTCGGCCTGGCCAGTTGGCTCCTGGGTTTGCGCACCCCAGAACATGTCGCGCGCGACCCGCTCTGGGGCAGTCTGTTTGAGAACTTCATCATCATGGAAGCCTTGAAAGACCGGCTCAATGCCGGGGAAAGCACCGAGATGTATTTCTACCGCGACTCTGAAGGCAACGAGGTCGACTTGCTGCTGCCCACTGGTGGCAGGCTGCACGCCATCGAGATCAAGGCCGGTGCCACCGTCAACCCCGACTATTTCAAAGGCCTGAAGACTTTCGCCGCGCATCACCCCAAAGCAATCGCTGGTGGAAGCGTAGTTTATGGTGGCACACAGAGCCAAAGCCGCAGCGCCTGGCCCGTCTATTCTTGGCTTGCATTGCAGCTCAGGCCTTAGCAGTGCCCGCGTACTGCAACCGCAGTTCAAAGCACACACCGTC
>JAYVNK010000099.1:0-6121 GCA_043758475.1 Comamonadaceae bacterium
GCGGCCGGCTGGGCCTGCCCACCACGGGGCGGGCCGTCTCCATGCGGGTGATGGATTTCTACCCGGCCGACCAGGGGCTGATCCGCGAGAACTGGGTGCCGATTGACATTCTTCAGGTGCTGCTTCAACTCGATGTGGACGTCCTTGCGCGGGTGCGCAGCCAGTTCGGCAAAACCTAGGGAAAACACTTATTCGCAAGGCTTCATGCATTCGCTACATTGCATGCGTATGCATTTTGATTTCGCTAGTTTTTTCTAATTTTCACTTCATCGCATTCACCATGATTCGTTACCTCAAACGCGGCAAAGACGCCCAAATTCGCGCCGCCGACGACACCAAGGTTCGCCAGACGGTCGAAGGCATCCTCAAAGACATCGAGGCGCGGGGCGACGACGCAGTGCGCGAGTACAGCCGCAAGTTCGACAGTTGGGACCCCACCAGCTTCACGCTGTCGCAGTCCGACATAGAAGCAGCTGTCAAAAAGCTGTCAGCACGCGAGGTGGAAGACATCAAATTCGCGCAAAAGCAGATCCGCAACTTTGCGCAAATCCAGCGTGACAGCATGCGCGATGTGGAAGTTGAGACGATGCCCGGCGTCATCCTGGGCCACAAGAACATTCCCGTCAACGCTGCGGGCTGCTACGTGCCGGGGGGCAAGTACCCGATGATCGCATCGGCACACATGAGCGTGCTCACCGCCAAAGTGGCGGGCGTCAAGCGCGTCGTCTCCACTGCGCCTCCGTACGAGGGCGCGCCCCACCCGGCCATCGTGGCGGCCATGCATTTCGCGGGAGCAGACCAGATTCTCGTGCTCGGCGGCGTGCAGGCCGTGGCGGCCATGGCCATTGGCACCCAGTCCATCAAATCAGTGGACATGCTGGTGGGACCGGGCAACATGTTTGTGGCTGAAGCCAAGCGCCAGCTCTATGGCCGCGTTGGCATTGATCTGTTTGCCGGACCCACTGAGACCCTGATCATTGCCGACGAGTCGGTCGATGGCCAGCTGTGTGCCGTTGACTTGCTGGGCCAGGCTGAGCACGGGCCTAACTCGCCCGCCGTGCTGCTGACCAACAGCGAAAAGCTTGCCAAAGACACCATGGCCGAAGTCGAGCGTCAACTCAAAGTCTTGCCTACCGCCAAGCTCGCGGGCCAGAGCTGGGCCGAGTACGGTGAGGTCATCGTCTGCGACACGTATCAAGAAATGCTGGCCAAGGCCGACGAGCTGGCCTCAGAGCATGTGCAGGTGATGACGCGCGACCCCGACTACTTTTTGAACAACATGACCAACTACGGCGCACTCTTCCTGGGGCCGCGCACCAATGTGAGTTTTGGCGACAAGGTCATCGGCACCAACCACACGCTGCCCACCAACAAAAACGCGCGCTACACCGGTGGCCTGTGGGTCGGCAAGTTCCTCAAGACTTGCACCTATCAGAAGGTCCTGACCAACGAGGCCAGCGCGATGGTGGGCGAATACTGCTCGCGCCTGTGCCACATGGAAAACTTTGCTGGCCATGGCGAGCAGGCCAATATTCGCGTGCGCCGCTATGGCCAGCGGGCCGAAGTGCCTTGGTACCAGCCTGTGGCCGCCATAGACTGAGCCCAAGGCGCCAGCATCGAAAGCTACTCGCCATTTGCCTTACTTGCTATTTGCCTCACTCACTATTTGCCAAGAAAAATTTCCCATACCCGCCGCCACGGACCAAAGCCCGCCATGAAGACCAAGCCCATCGAATTCGTAAGGACAGCCATCGACCGGCGATGCGTCATTGCGGCCCACGGTGCGGTGGTGTTGGGTTTGGCGTTCGGGTTGGGCGTGGGCCTGTCTGGTACGTCTGCCCACGCTCAAAATCAGGCGGATGCCTGGCCCGCCAAACCAGTCAAGTACGTGGTGCCTTTTGCGCCGGGGGGTGTTTCGGATGCAGTGGCAAGGCTGATGGCGCAGCACTTGACCGAAAAACTGCAACAACCGGTGGTGATCGAGAACAAGCCGGGCGTCTCTGGCATTGTGGGCAGCCAGGCGGTCGCACGCGCAACGGCCGATGGGTACACCGTGATGGGCGGCACCATCACCACGCACGCCGTGAACCCGTTCTTCAATAAAAATCTGGGCTACGAGCCTTTCAAGGACTTTGTGCCGGTAAGTCTTGTCGGCATGGTCAGCAACGTGCTGGTGGTGGCAGCGAACAGCCGCTTCAGCTCCGTGGCACAAATTGTTGCCGAACTCAAAGCCAAACCGGACAGCCTGACCTACGGCACAGCCGGCGCGGGCACATCTCAACATCTGTCTGGGCAGCTGTTTCAAAGCATCACTGCCACGCAAATGCGCCAAATTGTCTACAAGGGCGGCTCGCAGGCCATGGTGGATTTGGTCGGCGGACAGATTGACATGGTGTTTGAAACGGTGGCGGCTGCACGCCCGCTGATCGACGGCAAGCGCGTGAAGGTGCTGGGCGTCACGTCCAGAAGCCCACTGCCGGGACTGCCTGGCGTTGCACCCCTGGCTCAATTGGGTGTGCCCAATTTTGAGATGCAGTCCTGGCAAGGCGTGTTCGCTCCAGCGGGCACACCCAAAGCGGTGGTAGACCGCCTGAGCAAGGAAATTGCGACGATTGTTGCGATGCCCGACGTACAGGAAAAATTGCGCATCTTAGGTGTCGAGCCCGATGGGCGGGCGAGCGAGGCGTTTGCGGTTTTCCAGCGTGCGGAGATCGCCAAATGGGGCAAAGTGATTCAAGACGCGGGCATTCAGGCCGAGTGACGATAATGAACAGCACCTTGCTTCAAACCCCGCTCAAAAGGATCGGCCAAATCAGCCAATTTGCGCTGGCCACCATGGTGCGGCGGCTTGGGCTACGCGCCAAAAAACCAGTCACCTCCACAGTCACATCTATCAAGGCACTGATTGCTGCGACCTTGATCAGCATGACAACGCTGATGCCCATTGTTTCGGCACAAACTGGCGGGTCAAACACCGGCCTGGGCGGATTTCCCCAAGCGGGTCGGGTGACGATCGTTGTGCCATTTGCACCCGGCGGTGCCACCGACATCATTGCCCGCTTGCTGGCCGATGAACTGGGCAAGCGCTGGGGCAGCCCCGTCGTGGTGGACAACAAGGCCGGCGCGGGCGGCGGAATTGGCACTGAATTCGTGGCCCGCTCCAAAGGCGATGGATACACATTGCTGCTGGGCACCCAGACGGCGCTGTCCGTCAACCCCAGCCTGATGAAGAAGCTGAGCTACGACGTTGACAAAGACTTCGCGCCCATCACCCAGCTTGCCAGCACACCGCTGGTGCTCTTGGCCAGCAACAAGTCGGGCGCGCGCAGTGTGCAGGAGCTGGTTGCCGCCATCAAGGCCAAGCCTGATGCGCTGTCTTACGGCAGCAGCGGCAACGGCACATCGCAGCATCTCACCACGCTGATGATGCTCAACCGTATTGGTGGCAAGGCCGTGCACATTCCGTACAAGGGCAGCAGCCAGTCATTGGCAGACCTGGCAGGCAACCAGATCGACATGCAGTTTGACAACATGACGACGGCGCTGGCCTTCGCAAAAAACGGCCAGGCAAAAGCCTTGGCGGTCACCAGCTTGGCGCGATCCGAACTGCAACCCGATTTGCCGACGCTGGCCGAGTCGGGACTGTCGGGGTTTGATGCGGTCACCTGGCTGGGCTTGCTGTCGCCCGCCTCCACTGCACCTGCGGTGGTGGCCTACTTGAATCGGGAAGTGCTGGCCGTGCTGGACACACCCGCCGTCAAAGGAAAACTCGTCGCCCAAGGTTTCACCGCGAAGCCAATGTCTCCCGAAACTTTCAAAAAATTCATTCAGGATGAGACGATGAAGTTTGCAGAGCTGATCAAGCGCAACCAAATTTCCATTGATTGAGCACGCACCGATGACCCTGCCGCAAACCCCCAGCTTCCGCCTCGACGGCCGCCGTGCGCTGGTCACGGGCGGCAGCAAAGGCCTGGGCCTGGCGGCAGCAGCGGCGCTGGTGCAGGCGGGGGCCAGCGTGACCCTGGTGGCGCGAAATACTACTGAATTAATAGCTGCTTGTGCACTGTTGACAGGGGCTATAGGCAAATTTAATCATCAAAACCAGGAAATCCGGCATGCTGCACTGGATGTGACCGATTCCAAAGCAGTTGCCCAGTGGATGGCGCACGACATTGCCGAACACGGCCCATTTGACGTTCTGGTCAACAACGCTGGCATGAACCGCCCGTCCACCCTGGTCGACATGCAGGACGCCGACCTGGACGCCGTGATTGACCTGAACATCAAGTCGGCGTTTTACGTGGCCCGTGAGATGGCGCGCGGCTTGCTGGCCGCCAACAATGGCAAAGGCAAGCCGGGCAGCATCATCAACATGTCGTCGCAAATGGGCCATGTGGGCGGACCCCGGCGCACGCTGTACTGCGCCACCAAGCACGCCATTGAAGGCATGACCAAGGCGCTGGCCTGGGAGTTGGGCCGCCAGCAGATTCGCGTCAACACGCTGTGCCCCACCTACATCGAGACGCCCATGACAGAGCCCATGCTGGCCGACCCGGCCTTCCGCGAGTTTGCCGAGAATGGCACCGCTTTAGGCCGCGTGGGCCGCATTGAAGAAGTGATGGGTGCGGTGGTGTTTCTGGCCAGCGATGCATCAACCCTGGTCACCGGCAGCGCGTTGATGGTCGACGGCGGATGGACGGCCCGCTGATGGCAACGATGGCAAACCCGCAGCAGTGGACACTGGCGAAGTCCACCGTCACGTCGCTGCACGTCGCACGGCTGGCGCAGGTCTCCCAGTCTGCCGTGAGCCGCACCTTCACACCGGGGGCCAGTGTGTCGGAGTTGACGCGCGCCAAAGTCAACGACGCCGCCCGCCAGCTTGGATACAGGCCCAACGCCATTGCCCGCAGCCTCATCACCAAGCGCAGCCGCATCATCGGTGTGGTGATGAGCCAGCTAGACAACCAGTTTTATCCGCTGGTGCTGGAGAAACTCTCACAGCGCCTGCGCAGCGACGGCTACCACGTGTTGCTGTTCATCAGCGACCGCGACGAATCCGACGGCGTGCTGGCCGAAATTCTGCAGTACCAGGTGGACGGCATCGTGATGGCCTGCACCGTACTGTCATCCGCCCTGGCGCGCGACTGTGCCGATGCGGGCAGCCCGGTGGTGCTGTTCAACCGCATGTCGCGCCAGGCCGCCAATGAATTGCACCCCGCCAGCGCAGTCACCTCTGACAACGAAGCCGGCGCGCGTATGGTCGCCCAGCATCTGGTGGCAGGCGGCCACCAACGAATCGCTTACCTGGCGGGCCTGGAAGCCTCCAGTACCAACGTGGACCGTGAGCGCGGTTTTCGGGAAGAGCTGGCGCTGCTGGGCACACGCATCCATTCGCGCGCGGTGGGCAACTACAGCTTTGAGGGCGCGCAAGCCGCCGCGCGTGAGCTGTTTGGCCTGGCCTCCAGACGACCAGATGCCATGCCCGATGCGATCTTTGTGGGCAGCGATCACATGGCCATCGCCGTCATGGACGTGCTTCGCTGCGAGCTGGGCCTCAAGGTGCCGCAAGACGTGAGTGTGGTTGGCTTCGACAACGTTCCCCAGGCCGCCTGGGGCGCGTACCAGCTCACCACGGTGGAGCAACCGATAGACCTCATGATCGAAGCCACCGCCACCCTGCTTAACGAGCAGATCGAGGGCACAGCCACACCCCATGCTGTCACCGTGCCGTGTCGGCTCGTCTTGCGCGGCTCAACCCGACAAGGCGTCGCACCGTGATCTTTTCGTAACCACCTCATGACCTCCTTGTTGGAACCATTCAAGTCTGCAACAGCCGCCCCGGCCGTGGTGCAGTCCGCCGGGATAAAAGGTTTTGCGTCGGAATTCAAGGACCTGGACCACTAGATCCGCGTCACCACCGAGCGCATTTGGGAAGGTCGCCGCATTGACGACATTCGCCTCTACGACAGCGACCCCTGCTTGGTGGAAACTTCCATGTCGGTCAGCAGGTCGATTGAGGATGCCATTGCGGGCACGCGCGCCACTTTGGCCATGTTTCCAGAGCGCAGACTGCTCGCAGAAGATGTGATTCAGTCGGGCGACGAAAACGGTGGTTTCTTGA